>JAISJX010000345.1 GCA_031261145.1 Tannerella sp. | reverse complement strand
GGCTTGGTGGGAATACAAACATTTTTATACTAAAAACATAGCCTCTATTTTGAAAAGTCTGGACGAACTGAAAGAATTGGAAGACGAAACGGTTTAAGGTCGTTTCGGAGGAGGCGATTTGTAACGAGGCGTTACTGCCCGGTATCGAACCTCAATACCGGGCGGTAATCAATCATCGAATTTTTTCCGCAGATGGAGGCGCTTCGCCGGCGCCCCAGCTTTTATTCGGCTTATTTCCCATGACGAGGATTAGTTTTCCGCCGTCTTTGATGTCGTCGTGACTGAACCAGGGTTTGTTCCAATCCTTTCCGTTGAGTTCCGCCGATTGAATGTATGGGTTATCTTCCGAATAATTAACCGCTTCTATTTCAAAATACCGTCCATTCTTCAACGCCATTTTTGCATTGCGGAACACGGGACTTCCGATGTTGTATGTCGGCGAACCGGGGGTTACGGGGTAAAATCCCATCTGGCTGAAAACGACAAAAGCCGACATTCCGCCGCCGTCCTCATCTCCGGGAACGCCCATCAGGTCATTGCGAAACCACTGATCCAACAGGTTACGGATGCGTTTCTGCGTTTTCCACGGTGCGCCGGCATAATTATAGAGGTAAGGGATATGCAGGCAAGGCTCGTTCGCCATGGAAAACATCCCTACATTTCCCGTATGGTCAGGCAGGATATTATAAAATTCCCATCGCGACATGCCGTAAGGCGTATTGTACATATCTTCAATGGCATCGATAAAAGCCTCATTTCCACCAATCAGACGAATCAGTTCGCCGATATTGTGCTGCACATCCCAGCGATAAATATAAGCATTGTTTTCATCATAATAGTCACGCGCACCCGGGCCGCCGGATATGCGGTAGTCGAGGTTTTCGATAAAATGCCCGTCCTTATCTTTCGGGTGGAAGAATCCCGTTTCAGGATTGAATACGTTCCTGAAGTTATAGGAGCAGCGGAGATAATAGTCCGCTTCGTCTGTCCGTCCCAGTTCGCGGGCAATCAGCGAAAGACACCAGTGGTCGTAGGCTGTTCCGAGCGTGACGGCCATCGGCTGACGCTTTTCCCACGCATGGACATTCGGAACGGTTTCTTTTTCGCCCGGTTTCAATGCCGGGAAATACCCTTTTTCCCTGTAAAACACATCTAATTCTCCGGCAGGAACATTCGACCAGGGAATCAGCGACCGTTCTTCCATCGCTTTTTTGCAGGCCATATACGCTTTCTCCGGATCAAAGCCGCGCAAGCCTTTGCGGTAGGCGTCGGCCACCATCGCTACGCTGTGATTGCTATTCATGGCGCGTCCGTCGCCCGCTATGCCGGGAAAGGTGGGAATCCAGCCTGTACCGGCCTGTTCGGCCATCAGCAGGTACGAACGGATGATGTCATTCTCTTTTTCGTCGTCAATCAGCACACGGAGCGGGTGGGTGGCGCGGTAGGTATCCCAAATCCAGTCGTCGGTATAAAAAGGATGGCCATCGTCATCATGCACTTTGCCGTCAAAACCGCTGTAATAACGCCCATCCTCGCTCAGATTGACCGGACGCTCGAAACACCGGTATAACGAGGTATAAAAGACCGCCTTCTCGTTATCCGTCCCGCCCTGTACGACGATTTTACCCAGCGCCTCATTCCAGACCCGGCGTCCGGTTGTTGCGACCTCGTCCACATCGTATCCGCCTATTTCGCGAGCCAGATTCTTCCTGGCCTGCTCAACGCTGATAAATGAAACGCCGTAGCGGAGACCTATCCGGCCTGTTCCCAAAGGGTATGCCAATACAAGGTTCCCGCCGCCGGTATCTTCTCCCCATGTCACGCCGCCGGCATGGAGAACGCCTGTTTTTTCGGGCGTTACGTCTGTTTCGGCATAGAGATAGACCTTTGTCTGTCCATTCATCGGGCGGTAGCCGCTTATCACGTTGCCGGCCGCTTTCAATTCGCTCCGCCGGTCACTGAATATCAGATACGCGCTCCCTGGACTTTCAAAAGATAAACGGTAAACCGCGCTTTGGTGCGATGGCGCATAATCCACCTCGATTTCCGCTTCGTCCAGATACACCTGATAACGGTAAGGCCGTATTTTCTCCTGCCCGTAACTGAGCCGTATATCCGGCTTAATCTCGCTTTCTTTCCCCTGGAACGGAATGAAATTGAGCGCCGAAGCGCTCCGGTGATTCGTTACAATCAGGGGTAAACCGGACAAACGGTTTCCCGTGTAGTCCGTCCTGACAGGAAATACACGCAACATGCTGTTTGGCAGTTGCACCGTCGGATAGGTCGGAACCAGTATATGGCTGATATTTCCCATATACGGATTCACATAGTCCACAGGTTCTTTTTCGGAAGACAGTCGTTCTCCCGGATTTGTACAGGAAAACGCCAGCAAATTTGCAACGGATAGTGCAAGGAATGTTTTAACAGTTGAGTTCATGATTATTTTTATTTATGTATATTTGAGTCCAATAAATTTTATCACTTAAACCTAACAGGTTTTCAAAACCTGTTAGGTTTTTTTTAACAGGCATTATATGATTATTTCTTGATAATGCGAGCCTTGTACAGTTTTATATCCGGCACGGTCAGTGTCTTATCCGGGTTTGCCGTATAGACATGGAAGGTCCACCAGCTTTCTTCGGCTTTGGTGTAAAACAACCGTTGCGATTCTTTGACGAAACTTACGGATTTCACATTTTCGACGGAATGAAGCGGTTCAAACGGCGTGAATGTTTCCGTCGGGATGTCAAAAACAAATACGCCCTGATGAGCGCTAACTAACAACTCACTGTCGGAAACGGGCGATAAATCGTGCCCTCCTTCGAGCGGAACAGTCCATTTCCGGTCGAGCGACAGTTCGGGAGAAGCAGTCTTCCAGTTTTTCAGTGAATATTCGCGCAATTCGTTAAAACCAAGCGCATAGAAACGGTTTCGTGCAGGCATCCAAACCGCCCCGTGACCGGAATACAAACTGTCCCGATATAAGACTTGTTCAGGCTTGTTCACGTCGTAAATCTCAATGCTGTTCCCCTTGTTGTGGGTCGAAAGCGCGACGGCAATCCGCCCGTTGGGCAATAAATCGGCCGAGTGCGCCATCGGGACGTGTGCATAAAAAAGACACTTTTTCGTCTCACGGTCAAGCAGCACAACGCCGCCGCCGGACGATGTCACAAGCAGCTTTGTGTTCCCGTCAACCGGCTTGTTATCGTCTATCGGAACCATGTAACGTTGATACGCTTCCGGGAGCTGAGCCGCTGCGTCCGACACTTTCCAACTCCAGACCACCTTTACATCTTCCCCGTTCGACGACGCCTCATCTATTATCAACAAACGGTCGTCGCCGCCCGCAATGATCTCGTACGATGCCTGCCTGTCGCTGCAACTATACAGGAAAACACAGGCGAATAAAATAAATAGCTGTCTCATCTTTAATCTGATAAATCCATAAAAAAAGGACGTTTAAAATCCAACGACGCAAACTTACAAAATCTTTACGGGATTTCCAATTTTTTCACCAACATATTGTCCCAGCCACAACATCAGCAGATTCAGTTGGGGCTGACCAAAAAGTCTGGTTTCGTCATTGGCAGATTGTATAATACTATCAAATAATTGGAAATGACGGATAAAACCGGGTGCACGGTAAACGGTGCACGATTTGAACACCTATTGTCGTGTACCGTGCACCGTGTACCGTGCACCTTTCACCCAAAGAGCGGCAACCGCAGGATCAATTCCTCGTGGTTGCCGCTTTTTTCATGCCGTCAGGTATGAATCGCTCGGTAGAAAATCAATACGCCCCAAAACCGGCATGCCGTCAGGTATGCGACTATCCTGTTTATTTCGTTGCATACCTGCGGATCACTGTTTGCCACATTAGTGGCAATATATTGGTAGCCCATGTTTGGCCGAGATTCTATCTCGGCTGGTCTATCCTCTGAGATTCCATCTCAGGACAATGGGCAGGTAGAACCTGTCAGGATAGCAGGAACGAGGTATGAACCTCGTCCCAACGCTGTGCGAGCATTCGTGACTGCGAGGCACGAAGCAATCTCCGTCATATTCCATGAAAAAAAGCGGCAATCACGAGGGATTGCTCCTGCGGTCGCCGCTTTACGTTGTCTGAACTTTGATTTTAAGGTGATTGGAATGATTGATATGAAAAAAAATGTCTGAATCAGGATTCTCAAGATGAAAGGATTCACCCGATTGTTTTCCTCTTGAGAATCCCCACGTTGGGACGAGGTTCATACCTCGTT
>JAISJX010000319.1 GCA_031261145.1 Tannerella sp. | reverse complement strand
TTTATGCAACCCACCCAAAGGGGACTTTGCGGTATATTAACCTCGCCGCTAAATTATTATTTAACGCATTATTTTTGTTTTATGTTTTAAAAGACACAGGGTTTTGCTGGTGAGCCCTGATAAGGTATTAAAGAAGGTTGCATGCTGTAACAACAATGGGGGGCAGACCTGCCGGCCTGCCCCTGCAATCATTGAGTTTTTGATTCAAAGCGTTTATCTATAAAATAACTGCGTATTAATGCAGAATTGAGAATTATCAATTATTAATTATTAATTGTTAATTGTTTCGATGGTCAATGTATCTCCTTTTATCAAGTCCCGGTGTGAGATGAAATAACCATCTGTTTGCTGTTCGCCATAGCAGATTGAGCGGATTTTCTTTCCATTGTTTTCTTTCCGGATCGTGCAGCAACTGTTGTCGCCAACCGACAGACGCACCTCGTCGAAAAGAGGAACGGAAACGATATACTCGGCATCCGCCGGAGAGAATGGATACAGGCCGATAGCATTGAACACATACCACGACGACATCTCTCCCGCATCATCCATCCCCGCCAGCGCCAGACCATATTCTCCCATTCCGTAGAAATGGCTCATGCAACTGTCTAAGAGCGCCTGCGATTTCTCCTGCTTGCCGATGAAATAATACAGGTACGGATAATTGTGATCCGGCTGGTTGCCATGACAATATTGCCCGATGAAACCGGAAAGGTTATGGGCTTCGTAGCCTTTCCACGGAATGCTGAACAGCGAATCCAGTTTCGCTTCAAAGGCGTCTGCACCTGGATACAGTCCAATCAGCCCCTCTACATCGTGAGGCGCAAAAAAGGTCGATTGCCAGGCGTTGGCTTCGCGGTACATATATTCGTAATACGGGAAACAGGGATCGAAAGGCTGAATCCAGTCGCCGTTCTCCAAGCGTCCGCGCATGAAACCCGTCGAGGGGTCGAACATGTTTTGATAGTTCTTCGTCCTTTTCATCAGCATCTCATAATTTTCCGTATCGTTCAGGGCGTTGGCCAACAGGGCGACGGCATAGTCGTCGTAAGCGTATTCAAGCGTTTTGGTGACGCCGGCGTTGGCGACGGTTTCGAGGAGAGGCTTTTCGAGGTCGGGTTCGGAGATATATCCCTTCGCCATATATTCATTCAGGTGCGGCCGGCTCCTGCCTTCGACGGTGGCGTTCCGCAGCAATAACCCGTAGGCGCTGTTTACATTGAATCCGCGTAATCCCCGCAGGTACGACCCGGCAACGAACGCCGAAGCATGGTCGCCATGAAAAAAGGTCGGCATGAAGCCGGTATGCTCGCCGCGATCGGTGATGGAATTAATCACATCCACCGTCACTACAGGCGATAACATGCCCAGCAGCACCAATTTGTTGCGGTAGTCGTCCCAGAAAGACGGGTCGGTATAATAGTGGAATCCCTTGTTTACCACGTTCCCTGTCCGGTCTGTGAAATCGCCGTCCGCATCGCTGCGTAAGGCCGGCCAGAGGAATGCGCGGTAAAGCGACGAATAGAATATCTGCCGTTGCTTTTCGCTACCGCCCGACACCTGTATCTTCGACAGCAAGGCTTCCCATGTTTCATCGGCGGCTGCTTTTACCTGTTCAAAACTTTGGTCTTCCATCTCTTCCGCCAGATTCGCCTTGGCCTTTTCGATGCTTACAAAAGAGAATCCAATCTTCAGTTCCAGCGGTTTGGGGTCATCGGCGAAATGGAGAACCGGAACTTCCAGTTCTTTGCCCGTCATGTATTCGAGATAGGTTATCCGGTGATTGGCCACGGCATAGAAATACATTTTCTCGCCGGTTTCCTGAAATCCCTGGATGGTACAAGCCCCGTCCTGTTCAATCTTCCAGTCCCTTACCCGTTCATTCGACCGGGAAAGGTCGGCCAGGAGTTTTTTCTCCTCTCCTTTCCTGTACGTATATTTATGGTAGGCGCAACGCAGCGTGGACGTCAACTCGACGTTGATATGGTAACGTTCGAGGAAAACCCGGTAATATCCCGGACGCGCCGATTCGTTGTCGTGGCTGAAGCGGGAACAGTAATCATCCGTTGCAACCTTGCCAGTAACCGGCAGCAGTGGGATGTGGCACAAGTTCCAATGACCCTTGTTGGTATGCGTAAAGCCATAGATGACGGTATCTTCGTATTGATAGCCCGACCCGCTCCTGAACAGGGTGACGGGGCTGACCTGCACCATCGCGTTAGGCAGTGATGAGCCGGGGAAAACTTCAGCGCCCCACGTACGGCGGGTAGGCGTATAACCCAAGTCGGCGCTGTCCCACAGGGTTGCCGTGCCAAACAAAGGATTGGCATAATCCGTAAGGCGTTGCCGGTTTGGCGTGCAACCGGTGATGAATGCAAGCAGCAGACACGAAAAAATAACATGTTTATTCATTTTCCAGACTGAATTTATAAATCAATATTTCGCTCTTAAAAGCGTCCAAAGGTATTCAATTAAAAGATAACTTACAGTACGATTCTGTGCCATAAATATACGAATTACGGACATGCCGACTTTTGCCAGGCAAATTTGTCAATTTCCACAGTCGCAAGACTGCCTTATGGTCTGAAAGACCGTATTTTCATAACCGCATATAAGCGAAGCGCAGCATACGGCGTAAACGTCACTGCGAGATTCTTACAGAACAGGCTCCGCAGTCTCTCTGTCAATTAGTCTGAACTGTGATTTTAAAGTGATTGGAATGATTTATATGAAAAAAGAATCATAAAAATCAGTTGAATCATACGAAAATCACAGTTCAGACAAATTTTTCAGTCGTTCTGTTTCATTCACAATTATATTTATTAACTTTGCACCGTAATATTAAAATCATTCTTATGACTGCAATGGAATTAGAGATTCAGAAATCCAGGTTTGTCCGCGACGTCCTCAACGAAACCGATGAGGATGTATTGCGTGAATTGATATTGTTTTTCCGCCGTACAAAGGATAAATTCGTTAAAGTTTCCGAAAGCGAACGAAACAAGGAGAAACGGAAAAAACTGAATGAAGCGTTGGACAAGTGCCTGGTAGATTTATCCGGATTTACGTTTAACCGTGATGAAGCCAATGACTATGAATGAATTTGCATTAGACACAAATGTTCTCATCTATGGTCATGATTCGGCACA
>JAISJX010000270.1 GCA_031261145.1 Tannerella sp. | reverse complement strand
GAAAAAACGAAGAAATCCACATCTAAATCCTGAACATCGACCGGCGTGTGGGCGATGGATTGAGCGCCGTCTATCAACACCCGGGCGCCATAGCGCTTCGCCATATCAATCATTGTTTTAGCAGGTAAAATCGTACCGAAAGTGTTGTTTACCTGTCCGAAAGACACGATTTTGGTGCGTGGCGTAAGTAGCCGCTCGTATTCTTCGAGGATAATTTCGCCTCTGTCATTTATCGGAATGACCTTTAGATGCGCGTTGCGCTCCTTTGCCAACTGCTGCCAGGGAACTATATTTGCGTGATGGTCAAGGGTAGAAATAATAATTTCATCGCCCGGATTAATAAATTTCCGGCCATAAGTTTGCGTAACCAAATTGATTCCTTCGGTGGTTCCGCGCACAAAAACGATATTGTCGGCAGAGGGCGCGTTGATGAACTTCTGCACTTTTTCGCGAGCGCCTTCGTATCCGTCCGTCGAACGAGCCGCCAAAGAGTGCGAAGCGCGGTGAATATTGGAATTGTCGTTTTCGTAGTATTTCACCAACGCTTCAATTACCTGACGCGGTTTTTGCGTGGTGGCAGCATTGTCGAACCAAATGAGGTCTTTTCCGAGAACTTTCTGATGCAATATCGGAAAATCTTTACGAATTGCCTGAACATCAAACGTTTCTCGCCCGCTGTAAGTTATCGGCTGGTCGCGCTGAAAAGAGTAAGGCGAATACTGCGTGTCGGCAAATTCGTGTAACGCACCGTTGCGCAGCGCCTTTTCTTCCGACGGTTTGGTGTTTGACGTAGGCAAACGATGAGGGTCTTTTGCATCGGTCAGTTGTCTGAAACTGTCGAAAACGCTGCTCAAATCTACATCATCAGGTGTCAATTCCGCTGCCTCGCCGCGAATGGCATTATTCAGAATCTCTCTCATTTCAAAGTCGTTTTCCGGTTGTTATAATCGTGATAATAACCCACTTCTACATTTTCGAGAACGGCGATTGCATCGTCGGTTAAGGAGGCGAGCGAAAAATATTTGGTGAGCAAATAACTAGCCACGCCGAATTTATCCAATCCCATCAATCGCGCCGAAAGACTGGGCGCAATTTCGCCCGGAATACCGGCCTGATGCAAGCCGACCACGCCCTGTTCTTCTTCGCCGGTGCGGACAAGGATAAAATTGGTTATGCCGACACCGCGATTAGTCAGGTATTGCCCCTGAATTTCTACCTTGTCGCTCGGAATAATCGGCACGCCGCGCCAAGTGATGACCGGAACGCCGAAAACCTGCGTAGTTACGGGAGGCACGCCGCGCCATGTACATTCGCGTTCAAAAGCCGCAACCGCTCTTGGGTGAGCTAGAAAGAATGCCGGTTTTTTCCATACGAGCGATAGCAGTTCGTCAAGATCGTCGGGCGTAGGTGAGCCGTAGCGAGGACTGATTCGATAACCCGGCTCAACGCTCGCAAGCAAGCCAAATGATTTATTATTAATAAGTTCCCATTCTTGTCGTTCCTTGATACTCTCGATAGAAAGGCGCATTTGCTGTTCGAGTTGGTTGTAAGGATTGTTGTACAAATCGGTTACGCGGGTATGTACGCGGACAACGGTTTGCAGCGTGTTGAGCGGATATTCGCGCGGTTCTTCTTCGTAGTCGATGTAAGTTTCGGGAATGATATTGTCTTCTTCGTGTCCCGAAGCGAGGTCGATATGCTTTTCGCCGTGCGCATTGACGGTAGCACGGAGTCGAAGATGTTCATCGACAGCCTTTTGGAACTGCTCGCGAAAAGTGGGAATATCTTTGATGATTTCTTCCAACTCGGCGCTGTTCAGCGTGAAAAAAGTCGCCGGAGTGATGGCTTTGACTGTAACCGACGAGGGCTTGTCGGACAGCAGGTTTGCTTCGCCGAAATATTCCCCTTCGGAAAGGATTGCAATGCGCAAATCCTCGCCGTGCGTACCTTTGCTCGAAATCTCTACTTGCCCTTGCGCAACGACAAAAAATTTCTGTGGGTCTTTGCCTTCTTTAATCAGGCTGGCGCCCAATTCCGTATTTTCGATTTGAAACTTTTTCGCTAAACGATTTACTATATCCTGCTCAATATGAGCGAACAAAGGAATTCTCCGGAACGATTCCACGCGGAAAGAAGGAATGCCGTCGTAGAAAGAAACCTCAATCCGTTCAGCCTTTTTCAGTTCCACTTTAGTGCGATTTACACGGTAAGTGCCGGAATCAACTTGCACCCATGGGAGCAATTTCAGTAACAATCTCGGAGTAATTGACCCCATTTGGGGCGGCGTTTTTGTTGTAGTCGCCAGTTTTTTCGCGGTAGCAGTTGTGATGCTGCGTTGTAATTCGTTTTGTGCCATAATGCTTTTATATTCTAAAAATTTCTATTTCGGTTGATATTTCTTCTTTGATGCTAAATGCTTTTATTACAGGATTTTCTCTATTCTGCAAAGAAAGAATGACGTAAAAAATATTCGGGTCATAAGCCAGCCGGATATCCTCCTGTGAAGGGCGGGCGGGCGTTTCGGGATGGCTGTGGTAATTGGCGATAATCCTCCAACCTTGAGCGCGCGCTTCCCGAAGAACGGCGAACTGCTCTTTCGGGTCGAAAGAAAAATGTTCGGGACTGTGGTCGATGTTGGTCAGCGGAAATTGCTTAACAACTTCATTTCCTGTACCTGCCAATAGTCCGCAAGCTTCATTCGGCCATTCTGCATGGGCGTGCGCAATGATTTCGTCGATAATATGTTGCGGTATGACTATCATTTTTCTATTTCAATATTGTAAATCCCGCGCGTTTCGGTTTCTGCGACCGACAAGACCTTGAAACCCTGTTCCGTAGCGCTTCGCGGCACATTTTCCAACGGCTCGCCTTCCGTTACTTTCACGTTCAGGATGTCGCCTGCCTGCAATTTGTTGAGCGCAATTTTCGTCTTCACAAAAGTCATCGGACAATGCTCTTTCGTTACGTCTAAATCATATTTTGCCATAATAAATCAAGTTAAAATCGTATTCAAACGTTAAATAAACAGCGTTTGCCCGCCTTCCGACAGTTTCAAAAACGACGTTACGCCCAAAACGTCTTTCACTTCAGGAATGAAATCGCTTTTTTCAAGTCCCAGAACGTGCATCGCCATTTCGCAAGCATAGAAATTGATACCGAGCGCTTTGGCTGCTTCGACCAATTCTTCGAGCGTCGCCACATTGTTTTTGCGCATCAGGTAACGGAAAATTTTCGGGCTGATGCCTGCAAAGTTTAGACGGCTGACAGGCGCCGCTTTCAGTCCGCCCATAAAAATTCCGAACACTTTGGGTAAAAATCCCTTACCCACAGGCGAACGACCGAGTTTTTTCTTGATAGCGTCTAATCCCCAGAAAGTAAAGAAAATATTTACTTCGTAACCGACCGCCGCCGCACCTGTTCCCAGCGTGAATACCGCCGTCAGTTTATCAAAATCGCCGCTGAACGCGATAATCGACAGTTTTTTTGTTTCCGTTGTTTCTGACATATAATTTAATTTTTAATTTTCAATTCACATGCTGCCTGCTCATAATCAACTAATTTCGTAACAGTTGGGCGCGCGCCGCAAACCGGACATTTTTCGGAACGGCGTACATTAACGGTGCGAAAATTCATTGTTTTTGCGTTGAACGAAAGCAGCCGGTTAGTCAGTAGTTCGCCTACGCCTGTCAAATATTTCAGTGTTTCTGCCGCCTGAATCGTGCCGAGCATTCCCGCAATCGCGCCCAAAACGCCTGCCTGCGAACAGGTCGGTACGGCATTTGGCGGAGGCGGCGAGTGGAACAGGCAACGGTAGCAAGCATTGCCGGGCGTGTGCGTAAAAGTTTGTCCGTCAAAGCGTAAAATGCCTCCGTGAGAAAACGGTTTGCCTGCCATTACGCAAGCGTCGTTAATCAGGAATTTTACCGGAAAATTATCTGTTCCGTCCACAATAAAATCGTAATCCTTGATTATCTCGAAAGCATTTTCGGAAGTAAAAAGCGTTTGATAAGTAACGACTTTGACGTCGGGATTCAGTTGATTGATTTTTTCCTTGGCAGACAGTACTTTAGGCTTGCCTACATCTTCCGTGAAATGGATAATCTGCCGTTGCAAATTGCTTAAATCCACCACATCACCGTCGATAATTCCAATCGTACCGACGCCTGCCGCCGCCAAATAAAACGCAATGGGGGCTCCCAAGCCTCCTGCACCGATAATCAAAACTTTGCCTTGACTGATTTTTTCCTGTCCTTCCACGCCTACATCTTGCAACAGAATATGCCGGCTGTACCTGATTATTTGTTCTTCCGAAAAATCCACAACTAAAAATGCGTAATTTATAATTTGTAATTCGTAATTTTTTGTCCTCCTCCCATAAAGTACAAAAAATCAATAACATCTCCCTCTTTTAAAAAGGTAGAGGCGTAATCTTCCTCTAATACAAATTCCTCGTTCAACTGAACGGAAACCATATCCGGTTGTTCTACTTTGTTTTGCACGAGCAGTTCTGCAAGCGTGATAGGGCCTGTCAAATCCTGTGGTGCGCCGTTTACTGTTATCGTTGCCATTTCATTCAATATATTCAGTTATTCATAATTATACAGCGGCATTGATAAATACCTTTCGCCTGTATCGGGCAGAATGGCAACAATCGTTTTGCCTTTGTTTTCTACTCTTTTGGCGATTTGGATAGCCGCAAAAGCAGCCGCTCCCGACGATACGCCCACCAAAAGCCCCTCTTTTTTAGCCAACAAGCGGCTTGTTTCAAAAGCCTCTTCGTTTTTTACCTTGAAAATCTCATCGACAATTTTGGGATTGAACACGTTGGGGACAAATCCCGCGCCAATGCCCTGAATCTTGTGCGGACCGGGTTTGCCGCCCGATAGGACAGGGGAGTCAAAAGGCTCTACCGCAATTACTTTGATGTTCGGATTATACTTTTTGAGAACTTCCCCGCCTCCGGTAATCGTACCTCCCGTACCCACAGCCGATATGAAAATATCGATTTTACCATCGGTATCACGCCAAATTTCCTCGGCAGTGGTGGTACGGTGTATCTGCGGGTTGGAAGGATTTTTAAATTGCTGAGGGATAAAAGCATCCGTATGCTGTTTTTGAATTTCTTCCGCTTTGCGAATGGCGCCGTTCATTCCTTCAAATCCGGGCGTAAGAACGACTTCCGCGCCCAATGCTTTGAGAAGACTGCGCCGCTCAATACTCATGGTATCGGGCATAGTAAGAATCAGGCGGTATCCTTTGGCTGCCGCAATATAGGCAAGGGCAATACCCGTATTTCCGCTCGTAGGCTCGATTATGATGGTATTTTGTGAAATAAGTCCCTGCCTTTCCGCATCTTCAATCAAAGAAAGCCCGATGCGGTCTTTCACGCTTCTACCTGGATTCAAATATTCAAGTTTAGCAACGATTTTTGCCTCTAAATGATTTATTTTCACAATCTTACTCAATTCGAGCAGAGGTGTGTTGCCAATTAATTCCGTC
>JAISJX010000254.1 GCA_031261145.1 Tannerella sp. | reverse complement strand
AAGAAATTGCGGTAGGCATCATCGGTCTTCCCCAACCCCTTTTGAGCCAATGCCAGATAATAGAACAGTTCGCCCTCCTTTGGCTGCAAATACTTTACCCTCAACTTGTCGGATGCCTTTTGCAGGTATTGTTCAGCTTCCCCGTATCTCCACTGGTTTACTCTGCGTATTCCTAATGCGATATTCACACGGTAATCATCCGGAGCCTTCTTCAATGCTTCCAGATAATAGTCATCGGCATTCACACCGGGACGGGAAAATTGCTCGACAAACCGGCCGGCAAGGTATAAATCCTCGACGGATTCTATTTCCTGCGGCATCCTGGGCGCTTCCTGTGTTTCGGGAAGTTGCGGATGTTTGTATTCGTAGGGCCTGTAAAATATCAATTGCGTTCCCGTGTTGTCCTGCAACTCTATATAAAGTTCCGATTCAGTTACGTCCTTTTTGCTTTTATAGGTTGCCGTAAAAGGAGTTGCCGGGTCAATGTCGATTGTTTTTGATGCCAGCGTCTCGTCACCGTGCTTTAACAGCACCCTTGCATCCTTAAAGGGCGCTGTCGTGTTGAAACCATAAAAGACTGTCCTGGCATCCCTCATCTGGAGCGTCACGGAGGCGTCAAGGTTGGCATTCTTGGCTATCTCAATATCCCGCAACGGATACCAGTAGTTGAAGGCTTCCTTCACGGAATGGGGGAAAAACCAGGTGAAATCAGGCTGGTTGTTGGAAAATGTCCCCGTCATAAGCTCAACGTAGGCTTTCCCATCGTCTGTCAGTTTTCTTCTGGCGTTTTGTCCTTGCAGACCCGGGCCGAATTGCCATAACTTGGACGTTTTGTTGTTGTGGACATCGGCCACATGGATGGTTCCCGCCTTTTGGGCGTAGTCATACCCGCCAACAAAACCTTCCCGGCCTTGCCAGAAGAAGAAGGAGACAGGATCCGGATGGTTTTTCCACCAGGTGAGGTCCACGCCCGCCGAATAATCTATGCCATTATACACCTGGTGGGAGATTGGCCATTCCGTGAAACTTGTGTTGCTGTGGAATACGCCTGTTTCCTGGCTCGGCGGCCAAAAAGTGCGGAACGTGGGATTGGCTGTAACGGCCACATTGGCCCAAAAGAGAAAATTCCTTGTTATATCCTGGTCGTTCGTCAAGTGATAGACGGTCTCTATATAAGCCCGCCCCGGATGGAGGGTGATGCCTATGACTCCCCTTAACCCCAAATTGCGCTCGGTCTCCCCGACCCATACGGTGGCGCTGCCATCTGCATTCTCCACCATCGCATAATCTGCCGGCATCAGCGTGGTTGGACGGTGGTGATTGGGAAAGCACCATTCTATACCGCCCGAAATCCAGGCGCCCAGCGTGCCGATCAGGTCCGGTTTTACGGTGCTGTTGCGGTGAAAGAGTTCATGCCCGTTTGTTTTGTCTATGGCGGAAAAAAGCTTCCCCCCGAAAGCAGGGAGTATGGTTACTTTTAGATACTCATTCTCAAGATAAACCATGTCATAGGTTTCCCGGGTCAGCTTTTCACCCAGACTTGTCTGGGCTGGATAGGGATAGATATGCCCTGCCGCCCCTTGTACACCCCGGCCCGTATAGAAAACCGGGCTGGCTTCATCGGCCCCCCTTTTGTAGGTAGGTATCGTTTCCTTTCCTTCATAGACCTTTACAGGTTCTACATTCTGCGCTTTCACGGAAAATATCCATGCACAGATCAAAAATAACGTTGTTATTCTTTTCATGTTATTTTTATTTTAAAAATGGTATAATACAGTTGCAAAGATACAGTTTTTTATTGAAATACGCATCATAACTTCATTTTATTTTATAGGCCATCAACACACTGCCGTGCCGGGCATATAACACGCCGTCTTGGATCACTAAATGCGCCCAATACGGGCCTTCGCCTTTGGTGATACGAAACTCGCTGACAACGTCAAATTTATCGGTTACGGGCTTGACCAGACCGACTGTGCCGCGGCGTTCGTCGTAGCAATAAAGCATCCCGTCGGCGGCGATGACGGAGCCTTTGCCCTTGCCTCCAGTCCATGCGTTATCATATTTGGTCTCGCCGGTGTTCCAATCGACTGCGCCCCAATTTCCCTGGTTGTTGTTTGTCCAGTTGGAACCATAGATAATGCCGTTTATCAGGACAAATCCGCCGTGATGGGTGTCGAGGTCTTTGTTTTCCCAAAGCAACTTGACGGCAGAGGCGTCATCGTTCAGTTCGAGCATAAAGGAATTGACATCGTATCCGTTACAGATGAAAAGATGACCGTCTTTGAAGAGCGGCGTGTTGGTGGAAATCTTGCCGTCGGTCTCGATTTTCTTCTCTTTGGCAAAGCCGTCGTAGTCCCATTCGATATGGCCGTTGTCCGGGTTTAAGGCAATAACGTGATGACCGGTCATGCCGATGATTTCCCGCTTACCCTTGTGGTTAATCAACAGAGGGGAAACGTAGGTGCTGGTTTCGCCGTACGGTTTACTTTGCCAGATGGTTTTGCCGGTGGCGGCATCAAGTGCGACCACAGCGGTCTTGTCGCCGCCGGGTGAATAAATGACTTTGCCGTCGAAGACAAGGGGCGATTCCGATACACCCCATGTGCCCGTTTTACGACCGAACTCTTTCTCGCCGTCCACCGTCCAGACGATTTCACCGTTGGCGGTGTTGAGGCATACCACTTCGCCCATTCCACTGATGACGTATGCTTTATCGCCAACAAGGGTAGGAGTGGTACGGGTTTCGGAAAAAGATTCCTTCCACGGATTCCCGTAGGTTGTCTGATAAATGCGTTTGCCGTCTATGGTGAAAGCGGAAAATACTTCTTTGTCGCCGTCTTCGTTCAGCCCGGTGATAAAGATTTTGTTATCGACAATAACGGGACTGGCATTTCCTTTTCCGGCTTCCACTGTTTCCCACAATAACTGCGGCCCTTCGGCAGGCCATGATTTCAGAAGACCGGTCTCGTTGTAAATGCCGTCCCGGTTAGGTCCCCGCCATCCTTGAAAAGGTTGCGCTATCGCAAATTGCGAACTCAACAGGCAAACAAACAGAAGGTTTACACTGTTTCTTAAATTCATTTTTCTCATTGATTCCATAACTTTATTTAGTAACACTGTTATATATTTCGTATAATTTTTGAGCGTGAGTACGATTATTGTATTTTGTCCGCGAGAGCGTTATGGCTTCATCACGGCATTGCTGCCAGCGGTTTTCGACGGTGAACATCTGTTCGATGGCATCGGCAAGGGCATCGGGCGAATTGGGCGAGTAGAGAACACCCGCCTGGCCGACGATTTCGCTGAAGGAGCCGGTTGCCGGCTCGATAGCCGGCCGTCCGGCGGCAAAGGCTTCGCACAGATACAGTCCGACACCTTCGTCGAAGGTCAGCGGGACACAAATGGCAGATATTTCGCGGTAGAAGGCAGCGTGTTCCGCAAGGCTGTAGGTGTTGCACCAATGCACATCGTCGCGGCAGGGCGACAACTTCCGGGAGATTTCTTTCAGGAATTTCCGGTCGATGGATGTGAATCCTCCGCCAATCCGCAGTTTGAGATGTTCCACCCGCCGCTCTTCCCTGAGTTTGAGATAGGCGTCAGCCAGTATCCTCAGCCCGTTGACTTCGTTCATGTGATAGAAGAATCCGACAACAGGCGTTGATGGATACTCCTCACAGGCGTACCGGCCGGTGTCAATGCCGGGATAAACAACCTCAATGTTCGTCAGTTGCGGAAAGCGTTTCGTGATAGACTGTTTATAGAATTGACTGGTTGTGACAAACGAATTGATGTATTCAAAATTCCGCCGGATACCTTCCCAGGCCGCGTCGGCATCTTCTTTCCGCAAGCCGTCAATCCAAACCTCCTCGTCCTGAAGCGAACAGACGATGGGCGTATCAATACCGGCCTGACGGATAGCCTTGGCTATTCCGATAAGCAAGCTACTCGACAGATGGATAATATCCGGTTTCTCATGGTCTTTAATCCACGCCACAAGCACCTGTACCTGACGGAGAAAGACATCATCATCGCCCCGAATCATGGAGAGCGTCATGTCTTCCAGTCCACCCGCCGAAGTGGAGCCGGAAAACGACGCCGCCATATTGAGGGAGAAATCCGAGTTAAGAACCTTTTCCATCCAATGCGGCATGGCATTTTTCCGGAAATATTTTTGCGAGAGATAAAGAGATGTTGCGGGGAAGAACAGCGGTGTATCTGCATGAAACGAAGCGTCTTTCAGCGGCAGGTAAAGCGGCATGATCACCACCTCGCGTCCAGCCTTGCGGAGAGCGTTCGCCTGAAGATTATCCCTGAAACAATTCCCACAATAAAACGGGTCGCCCGAACCGGGGACGATAAAAAGTACTTTCATATCAGTTGTTTTTTTAAGTCAAACGCCGTGAGGCAAATGGCTGTATGTTTTTATTGTAACCATATCATGTTTTTGTTTAAAATTCAATCTTATAGCAATAAATTGCAATTTTGCTCCACATTATCTATCTCTGCTCCAATTTTTTCATAAAAATCAATCGCTGGTTTATTCCAATTTGAAACTTGCCAACGAACTTTGTGACATTTACTCTTCTTTGCCATGTCTATCACTTCATGAATTAATTTTGTTCCGATTCCTTTACTTCTATAATTTGGTTGTACATACAAGTCGTCCAAATAAACAGCTTTTCCTGACCACGTATAATAACAGAAAAACCACGACACATAACCGATAATTTTATTGTCATTTGTCTCTGCGACAAAACAATGGAAAAATTCTTTTTCCACCGTCATCCTTTCTACTGAATTAGTCATTTTTTCAGGTAGCTTTTCAAATTTGGCAAATTCCTGAAATAAATTCACGATTTGTTCAAAATCTACTTCGCTTATATTCCTTATTGTTATATCCGTATTCACATATTTATATTGTTTAAAATTCAATTTCATATTGTCCACTGTATGTTCGCAGCTCTCTGTCAAACCGCACCGCCCGCTCTCTGTCGTCCGTTGTTGCTGTCAAGCAACCACAGAAACTTTTAACGAATGAAGTTATCCCTGCATTAATGCTGAAAATCAGTTTGATGACTCTCTTCCCTTGATGAGTTATCCGATCGTGCAAACAACCATCTGAAAAGCGGCGGCCGGATTCTCCG
>JAISJX010000242.1 GCA_031261145.1 Tannerella sp. | reverse complement strand
GAAAAAGTCAAAGTTGACCCCAATTTTACAGGTTTAAATAATTGGGTTGAGGGTGAAGTAATAGATATTCGCCGTAATCCGTTTGTTGGCATGGAAGTTGCCATAAAAGACGTTTCAGGAGAGATATTTTTCGGACCTGAAACTTATTTCAGACCCATAACTAATCAGCAAACATGTTTGCAATAACTTTTGATATGATTATCGCCGACTTAAAGCGGTACTATGGCGAGCCATACAATAATGCTTATTTTGACATTAGTACGGTTTTGTTTCGTTTTGGGTTTTATCGCATACAAGGGAGTGTTTATTTGTCAGAAAGTGTAGATATGGTAAATCTTGTTCGAGCAATTGAAGCCTTGAAACAAATTGAATGGTTCAAACAATCGGTTCGCGATATTCGGACTTTTCGAGTAGAAAATTGGAGTGATTTTACCGAATTTGTGAAAGATTTATAAATACTGAATAAGTGCAAGTTTGAGCGTGTAAACATTCAGATCGGATAATGTATAAAAACCAACGTATTCAACAATCGCGAAGAGCATTGCCCTCATGGCATCCGCAACAGTCAGGATGTGCCGGACGGTACGGGAAACATCCGGGTGGATTACACGCTGTTCGGGTTATTATTTAAACAGCACCTCAAATTAATATTTAGCCTTTTTTTGTTGGTTGATTGTAAAAAACGAACTACCTTTGTATAGTATTTACAAATGAGTAACAAACCGGTTAAAAAGTAATTTTGTATCAAAAAGCATATACACAAAAAAACATGAAAATTATCAAATTATCTTATATCATTTTCGCCTTCGTCCTTTGTGCATGTAACGGAGAACAGAAAGGCAACAGTCTGTTTGTCAATAAGTTTATAGGAACAGGGGTAACCGGAAAAATCAGCCCTCTTGCTTCTGTTCCCGCCGGAATGATACAGTTAGGAGCGGATACGCAATTGGAAGGTTCCGGATACAACTATAGTGGGACGGAAATCATCGGATTCAGCCATATCCATAAAAGCGGAGGCGGATGTAACGACTTTCTGGATATCTCCTTTATGCCCTTGCCTGCAAATACAAATGTCAATGACATGCAAGAGTTTGTGACCGGACAGTTCCGTACCGCTTTTTCCCACAACGATGAGAAGGCAAGCCCCGGCTATTATTCCGTATTGCTATATGACGAAGGATTGAAAGTTGAACTGACGGCTTCGTCGCGTTGCGGCATCCAGCGTTACCAATACAAACAGAAAGAAATCATACCGGTAGCTATCGACTTGAACTATGGCTCAACTTGCGCCTGCACCATTGAATCTGAGCATAATATAGATACGGTATATGCTGCCGCTTTTGAGGTGGTAGATAAATATACCGTGCGCGGTTACCGGATAACCAACGGGTGGGCGCCGGAGCAACATGTTTATTTCTATACCCGTTTCTCAACGCCCATCAGGGATTGTATTCTCTATATTGATAACATCCGGCAGGAAGGTATTACGGCTGCGGAAAGCCGCAATCTGAAAGCCGTTTTAACCTTTGAAGCCGATAACGGTGCGCTGGATATTAAAACGGGCGTCTCGGCAGTAGATTTAGACGGCGCCATGAGAAATTATGTAGAAGAAGCGGATGGCAAAACGTTTATTGACATCGAAAAAGAAGCATCGCTACAATGGGCGTCTGTGCTGAATCAGATTGAGATAGAAACGCCGGACACTAAAAAGAAAGAGATATTTTATACCGCCTTGCACAATGTGATGGTGTATCCGATGCTCTATTCGGATGTTGACGGACGTTTTCGCGGTCCCGACCGGCAAATCCATCGCTCGGATGGTTTCCGGTATTTTGGCGGAGTAATCGGTTTGTGGGATACTTACCGGGCTGCATGTCCTCTTATCGCCGTGTTGCATCCCGATGTAACGGAAGATTATATCAAAACAGCGCTCGAATTTTACAAATATGCAGGGCAATTACCTATCTGGACGTTAGCCGGTGCAGAAACCTGCCAAATGACAGGTATTCACTCCCTCCCGATGATAACCAACGGTCTGCTGAACGGTATTACCGGTTTCGACAAAGAATTGGCGCTGAAAGCGATGGTCGCCTCCGCTACGAAGGACACCTGCGGATATTCGATGGGGTATTTTGTGGGATTGAAAAATTATAAGCAATACGGATACGTTCCTTGCGACCTTGAAATGGAAGCCACTGCACGAACGTTGGAATATGCTTTCGATGATTATGCGCTATCGCAGTTTGCCCGATTGACGGGAAATACCGAAGTTCAAAATCAATTCGCTCAACGCTCGCAAAACTATCGTAACGTGATAGATACAAAAAGTTTGTTTGCTCGGGGCAGGAAAGCCGACGGCAGTTGGAAGACGCCTTTTGACCCCTTGAGTTCCGAACACCGAAGGGATGAATATTGCGAGGGCAACGCATGGCAATGGACTTTTTCCGTTCAGCACGATGTGGAAGGTCTGGCTAAACTGATGGGCGGAAAAGAGGTACTGGCAGGGCGTTTGGATTCGTTGTTTACCATGTCGTCCGAACTTCATGGAAGCAATGCCTCCGGCGACATTTCGGGACTGATAGGGCAATATGCACATGGCAACGAGCCGAGCCATCACATTATTTATATGTACAACGCGGCAGGACAACCACAAAAGACACAATATTATGTAAATCAGGTATTGACTACCCTCTATGACAATACACCGCAAGGGATATGCGGAGATGAAGATACCGGACAAATGAGTGCATGGTACGTGTTCAGTGCATTAGGTTTTTATCCGATGGATCCCGTTTCCGGCAGATATGAAATCGGGGCGCCCTTATTCGACCGCGCCACTATTCATCTGCCTTCGGGTAAACAATTCGTTATCAAAGCAAGTAATTTATCCGATACAAATATCTATGTGGATAAAATGTACCTAAACGGCAAGCCCTTAGACCGGACTTATCTCACCTTCGACGAACTCCTGCAAGGTGGCGAACTGCATTTTGAAATGACGGATAAAACAAAGATTTAATACGTTTAACCTGTGTTATCATTGTTTTGTTCAGAAAAAACGAAAACACAAAAAAGCATTCAGATTCTGATCGGGACAATCGCCAGCGAGAACAGACTGATTTGAATGTCGGGAACGGTGATTAGTGCACGGATACAGGCATTTGTGGTAGCGCCGGTTGTAATTACATCGTCAATCAGCAGGATATGTTTACCGGAAAAAGATTCGATATTCCGGATGTCGAAAATTTTCTCGACGTTCAGATGGCGTTCATAAATGGTTTTGCGTGTCTGCGTGTCCGTATGAATATTCCGGAAAAGCGTATCCGTGTCGATAGGGCAATGATACACAGAGGCAAACCCTCGTGCAATCCATTCGGACTGATTATATCCCCGTCTCCGCTTCTTTTTCGGATGGAGAGGGACGGGCGCCAGTATCTCTACATTATTATACAGGCCGTCTTTTTGCATCTCAAGTGCTGCATGACGGCCTAATTGCATAGCCAATTCTTTGTTATTGTAATATTTAAGCGAATGAAGCAATGTCTGTGTTTTTCCTTCTTTCTCGAAAAACAGGAAAGAACCCGCTTCCCGGATTTGCGGGATACCGCCAAACAAGCTCAGTATCGGGTTTTCCGTCCGCCGGGCGTAGTTCGTGCGGGGCAGGTCGCAGAAGCAATGCAGGCAAATCTGTTGTTCATCCTTTATCAGCGGCCTCCTGCAAAGCAGGCATAAACGGGGGAAAAACAAATACAGGATGTTATTCCATATCTCCGCTATCGACATCATCGTTGAATAGAGGTTTAAGTGTTTTGACGATCAGAGGCCCTTCAAAGCCCCTTCCGGCGGCGAAGCGGTACAGTTTTTGGAAAATATCCTGTTCCGAGCGCCCTCTGACGGAGCGTTTTTTCTCTTTTAACAAGGACGATAGCGATGAAACGTATTTTTCCTCATCCATGCCATCAACGACCTCGGAAAAAACGGCAGCCGGAATGCCTTTTTTCTGCAACTCATACCCGATTCGGATACGCCCCCAGTGATTGAAGCGGAATTTATCGTTGACAAAACTCCGGCAGAAGCGGCTTTCGTCAATAAACTTCTCATCCGTCAGCCGCTTGATAATGCGCTGTGCAGCTTCCGTAGAACCGCCGACAGAAATGATTTTCTTCTGCACTTCCTGCACACAGTGTTCGCCGGCTGAACAATAAGCTGCGGCCAGATGTAATAGTTCGGGTTCGCTTCTGAGTTTCATCGTGAGGCTTTTATGAATCGTTCATTCCCGCATAAGTCATACGTCCGTTCAATGCCGCGAAAGCCTTTTTGGGTCAGCATTTCTTCCATCATGTCGCCGCATGACCTGTTGATTTCAAAATAGAGCAACCCGTTTGGTTTCAGCTTTTCCAAGCCTATATCGGCAATCCGGCGATAAAACAGCAGCGGGTCATCGTCAGGGACAAATAAGGCCAGATGCGGTTCGTACTCCAACACATTCGGCTTCATCCCGGCTTTTTCGCGCTCCATGACGTAAGGCGGATTGCTGACAATCATATCGAAAACGGGCAACTCATCTAAAAGGGTATCAGCCAGTATATCCGCTTGTATAAATCGCACAGGAGCGTCATTTCGCAACGCATTCCGCCGGGCCGTTTCTAAAGCGGCTTCCGAGACGTCAATGGCCGAGACGTCCGCTCCCGCTAAGCGTTTAGCCAGCGTGACGGCCAGGCAACCGCTCCCTGTCCCGACATCCAGTACCCGCAATCCGCCGGCCGGTTGCGTCTGAAGGATAATCTTGACCAGTTCTTCCGTTTCGGGGCGCGGTATCAAAACCGTCGGATTCACCTCAAGCAGAAGCCCGTAAAATTCAACTTCACCAAAAATATACTGAAGCGGTTCATGGTTTTTAAGCCGTTGCACAATTGGGCGGATAGTTTCTTTTTCCATATCCGATAATTGCGTATCTTTGCGCATTATTTGTTGGGGAAAAGAGTAGCCGCAGACCTTTTGCAGTATCCGGCGGGTCAGACAACCGATCTCTTCCGGCCGGTAGAGTGTCTTCAGCGACTCAACGATGTATTCTTTTGTTTCGTGCATACATAAAATATTTTGCACAAATATACGAAAAAAAGAGAAGAACGAATGCAGGTAGAAGAAAAATACATGATGCGCTGTCTGGAGTTGGCGAAAGCCGGCGCTCCGGCTGTTGCGCCGAATCCGATGGTCGGGGCGGTGATTGTGCATCAGGGGCGCATTATCGGCGAAGGTTTTCACCGTCGTTATGGCGAAGCGCATGCCGAAGTGAATGCTATCGCTTCCGTACGCGACGAATCCCTGTTGCGCGACGCCACCCTCTATGTCAATCTGGAGCCTTGCGCCCATTATGGAAAGACGCCACCTTGCGCCGCGCTAATTATCCGGAAGCGTATTCCGCGGGTTGTCATCGGCTGTTCAGACCCTTTCCCGGACGTATCGGGACGGGGCGCCGGCATGTTGCAGGAGGCGGGCGTTGAAGTAACCACCGGCGTGATGGAACAGGAAGCGATGTTTTTAAATCGCTTTTTTATCACCGCGCAGACCTTGCAACGCCCTTATGTGATACTGAAATGGGCGCAAAGCGCCGACGGATTTATCGACCGTCTCCGCGCCGACGCCTCCGGGAAGCCTGTTCAGTTTTCTACCCCTGCCACGCTTCGCACCGCACATAAATTACGTTCTGAAGTCTCCGCCATTATGGTAGGGACGAACACGGCGCTGTTGGATAATCCATCCCTGACGGTTCGGCATTGGGCCGGCGCTTCGCCCGTGCGCGTTGTTCTTGATCGCCACTTACGGATACCCTCCACCAGCCACCTCTTGGATGGAACGGTACGGACGCTCGTGTTCACCGGGCAGCCCGCCGCCAGCCGGGAGAATGTGGAATATATTCCGTTTGATTTCTCAAAACCCGTTATTCCCACTGTTTTACAAGTCCTTTATGAACGCAAACTGCATTCATTATTGGTCGAAGGCGGCGCTGCCTTGCACGAAAGTTTTCTGGACGCCGGATTGTGGGATGAGATGCGGATCGAAACTTCCCCCATAAAATTGGGGGATGGCGTGAAAACCGCATCGGTTCGTCTAAGTGAATCAACTGAAAAACAGGAAAATAGCTATGGGATAAATGTTTATTATAATAAAAGTGACAAATTTATAAATAATTACAAGCAAATGGAAATATAAACGATTCAGGCTCTAAAATTCTATAAATATTTAAAGAGATAGGGGATAAAGGAAAAAATATTCCTATTTTTGTGCACTCATTACGAATACAATGTAAGAATGAAAAAATATAAATTACAGTTCTGGCTGGCGGGATGCCTCTCTTTTTTATTGGTTTCCTGTTTTGGGGACAATGATACGGAATTGAATGATTGGGAATTATCGAATTGCCAGATAGCTTCGTTTGCCTTGGCGAATGATTCCATACCGGGCTTAGCGGATGTAAAATTCACGATAGATCAGGTAAATGGATTAATTTACAACAAAGATTCGATGCCTTATGGGACGGTCATTAACGAAAAAGTGGTTTGTACCATTAATTATGAAGTCCCCCCGTCCATGGTGGAAATTTTACAGGTCGCGATCGGAGATACGCATTACGACAATTGGAATGGTACCGACTCGGTGGATTTTTCGGATGTTGTCCGTTTTACGATTTATTCGTATAACGGCAAAGCCAGTAAAGTATATGAGAGTAAGTTGAATGTCCACCGGCAGAATCCCGATTCCATGACATGGACGCTGACAGCGGATAAATTATTGGGAAAGTACTATTCGGAACAGAAAGTGATTCTGCGTAACGGCTATTATCTTATGTACGTGAAAACTACAACCGGATATGAATTATACCGCTCCCCGGAGACGGATTTGAAAACATGGACATCCGTTCCCCTGACCGGTCTGCTGAAAAATTCGCCGCTGCTCGCTCCGAGGGCTGTGTACGAAACGACATTGCGGCTCGATCAGATGGCCGAGTATGAAAATATACTGTATCTCCCGGATTCGGACGGCGTATTGTATTGTTCCGGGAATGGACGGGATTGGACGGTTGTGGAGAAAGCGCCGTTCGTCAAAAGTTTATTAGGTGTGTTGGACGCCACGACACAGTTGAAACATCCTTCGGCGCTGACTGCGATTATACTGAATGTAACCGATGGCGGAGAATTTCTTTTTGCTTCGATGGATACAGCCATGAATTGGAAAACAGGCGTAGCCGTTCCTCCTGAATTTCCTGTATTCGGTTTTGGAACAGTCGGTTACGAATCTATGTATTATCAGCATCTGGTAGCGGTAGCCGGGGTAGGCATGTTTGGCCAGTTGAGTAATGCCGCTTGGGAAACGATGGACGGGCTTTCGTGGGTGCGCCTGACGAGCGATTCCACGTTTGAAAAACGCGAAGGTGCGATGGTGACCAAATACGACGACAAGTTGTTCCTGATAGGAGGAATTAATGAAATGAATAAAGCGACAAGTGATATTTACCGTTCCGAAAATTACGGGCTTACATGGTCATTGGCAGACACATTGATTATTTTGCCCGAAACGTATAAGGCGCGGGGATATGCTTCTGTTGTAGTAGATAAAGATAAATTTTTACATCTTTTCGGCGGAAAAGAAAATACGGATTCACCCGTTTTAGACCAATTGTGGAGCGGACGGCTAAACCGTTTAGGGTTCAAAGAGTGAGCAGCAGATATAATTTTGTGAGGCTTTTCGCGTTAGAGAAAAAGGAATGACAATAAAAACAGATTACTATGTCTTCGACTTTTTTTCAACGATGTTTCGTCGCTCTCCTGTTAAGTGTTTCTTTTTCCACGCTTCATGCGCAGGAATATAAATATGAAATAGGAGCTATGACCGGTGGCGCTTTTTATATGGGCGATGTGAATAAAACGGCTCTTTTCAAGGGCTTAAACCCGACATTGGGCGTTTTGTTCCGTTACAATATGAACTTCCGGTCTGCCCTCAAAACGAATCTGGCATGGGCGAAGGTGACCGGCAGTACGGACGGGTTGGACAATGTCTTCCCCGATCATGCGCAGGCTTCGTTCGACCGGAATCTTTTTGAGCTGGGAGGACAGTATGAGTTTAATTTTTTTCCGTACAGCGATAAGTTCGTTTACCTGAACACCAAGCGGTTTTCGCCCTATATATCATTGGGTTTGGGGATAACGGTCGCTCCCGGAAACGGTTCGACTTTTACGAGCCTGAACATTCCGTTGGGCGCCGGCGTGAAGTATAAACTCAAAAACCGCCTCAATCTGGGCTGTGAGTTTTCGGTACGCAAAACGTTCGGCGACGGATTGGATGTGACGGACGATGGGAACAGCATATTGGACGATCCCTACGGAACAGGGGGGAGCGTGTGGAAGAATAGAGATTGGTATTCGTCGTTTACATTTTCGGTGACATGGGATTTCGGCCCCCGCTGTCGGCAGTGTAACAACGAAAATGTAATATATTAGACACAGGAATGTCATTGATTGAGAAAATAGATAAATCAAGGTTGCCGCAGCATGTGGCTATCATTATGGATGGGAACGGACGGTGGGCCAAGTCGCGCGGCGAAGATCGCAGCTTGGGTCATCAGGAAGGCGTCGTCTCTGTCCGTAAGGTCGTTGAGGCTGCTACGGCCATCGGTTTGAAGTATCTGACGGTTTACACCTTCTCGATAGAGAACTGGCATCGCCCGGAATCGGAGGTGCATGCCCTGATGGCGCTGTTGGTAACGGCCATTCAGCGGGAAACGCCGGACTTGATGAAGAATAATGTACGCCTGATGGCGATAGGCGATCTGAACCGTTTGCAGAAAGACGTACGGCAGACCCTGTCGGATTGCCTCCGGCAGACGTCGGGAAATACGGGAACGACGTTGGTGCTGGCCCTGAGCTATTCTTCCCGGTGGGAAATATTGCAGGCCGCCCGTCTGATAGCGGAAGAGGTAAGCGCGGAAAAGATCGCGCCGGAAGATGTTACGGAAGAATTGTTTTCGCAGTATCTTTCAACGAACGGAATACCCGATCCCGATCTGTTGATCCGGACTGGCGGCGAGATGCGTATCAGCAACTTCCTGTTGTGGCAGTTGTCCTACGCCGAATTGTATTTCACCGAGAAATACTGGCCTGATTTTAGAGAAAATGAGTTATATGAAGCGATCTTGTATTACCAGCAGCGCGAACGGCGCTTCGGGAAAACGAGTGAACAAATAAATTGATAAATTATAGAATGTGTATGTATAAAAAAATACGCTTGTTAATAGCCTTGGCAGGGCTGACTGTTTGGGGAGGATATGCGCAAACAAATGATCCGGTTCGGGTGACTCCGGTGCAGCAGGATACGGTTCGGGTTAATGCGCTTCAAGCGGATACAACTCAAGTGGATGCCTCCCTGCAAGGACTGTTTCCGATAGATCAGGCGCTGATAGATACGACGCTGATGCTGGAGGATTCGATTCCACCGGAAGAAATCCCCATCATCTCCTATTCCTCTACGCCCAAACGCGATACCATAGCGGGTATCAAAGTTACCGGCGTTAAGAATTACGAAGATTTCGTGTTGATCAGTTTTTCCGGTCTGGCGGTTGGCGATGTAATCGAAATTCCCGGCGCCGAGATAACCGACGCGACAAAGCGTTTCTGGAAGCAGGGACTTTTTTCCGACGTCAGGATTGTGGCGACACGGGAAAAAGATAAAAAAATATGGTTGGAAATCCAACTGAAACAACGTCCCCGTATCTCGGAACTCCATTATAACGGCGTGAAGAAAGGTGAGCGAACCGATCTCGAAGCCAAATTGGGATTGCGGAAAGGCCAAACCATCACGCCTAACGTGGCAGACAAAGCTAAAATATTGATTCAGAAATATTTTGATGCAAAAGGCTTTAAAAATGTAGAAACAGAGATTGTCCAGAAAGACGACCTTTCGAAAGAAGGCGAAGTGATTGTCGATATTAATATTGATAAAAACGAGAAAACAAGAATCCATGAGATTCATATTCAAGGCAATGAAGCATTGACGGACTTTATACTGAAAAAAGCCATGAAGAAAACCAACGAACGATTCAGTTTGATGAAACGTTTTAAAACGAGTTTTCTGGAAATATTCAGTACAAAAAAATTCACGACGGAAGAATATGAGAAGGATAAGAAAAACCTGATCGAAAAATATGGCGAATATGGTTATCGCGATGCAAAACTGCTTTCGGACAGTATTGTGAATATCAACGAGAAATTTGTAGATGTCTATCTTAATATCAATGAAGGAGATAAATATTTTCTCAAAGATATTCAATTTGTCGGGAACACCAAATATCCTACCGAAACATTGGAAACATTGCTGAATATGAAGGCCGGCGACGTGTATAACCAGAAAAAACTGCAGGAGCGTTTGCATTCCGATGATGACGCTGTGGCGAACGTTTATATGAATAACGGTTATTTATTCTTCTGGGCGGATCCGGTGGAAGTCGATTTGGTGAACGATTCGATATCGTTGGAAATCCGTATCCAGGAAGGGCCGCAGGCTTCGATTAACAAGGTGGTAATTATTGGAAACGACCGTCTGTATGAAGACATTGTCCGTCGCGAACTGCGTACCCGGCCGGGTGAGTTGTTCAGCCGCGAAGATATAATCCGTTCCGCCCGTGAATTGGCGCAGATGGGGCATTTTGACCCGGAAAACATGAATCCGGAACCCATCCCTAATCCCGAAAACGGATCGGTCGATATTCGTTATAACTTGGTATCCAAAGCCAATGACCAGGTCGAAATATCCGCCGGTTGGGGGCAAACGGGATTGCTCGGAAAGTTGAGCCTGAAATTCACGAACTTTTCCATGAAGAATTTCCTTCATCCCAAGACTTACCGCGGAATTATCCCTCAGGGCGAAGGACAGACGCTGACGCTGAGCGGTCAGACCAGTGGAAAGTACTACCAGTCCTACAGCATTTCCTTCCTGGATCCGTGGTTTGGCGGCAAACGGCCTAATACACTTTCCGTCAGTACCTATTATGCGAAAATGACCGGTATCAATAATAATTTTTACAGCCAGCAATACAGCAACATGTATAATAGTATGTATGGTATGGGCGGCATGTATGGTTATGGTATGGGTGGTATGTATAGCGGCATGGGCGGTTATAGCGACTATGGTAATTCGATGTATGAATCGGCCTACGACCCCAGTAAATATATGCAGATGATCGGCGCCACAATCGGTTACGGAAAACGGTTAAGCTGGCCGGACGATTATTTCTATGCAATGGCGACCCTCAATTATCAGTTGTACAGTATGAAAAACTGGTACGAATATTTTATCATCACAGACGGAAGCTGCCATAAGATTACCTTGGATTTGACGCTGCAACGAAGCTCTATTGATAATCCGCTCTATACGCGCTACGGTTCTTCTTTTGTCGCCTCGGTATCGGCTACGCCGCCCTATTCGAAGTGGGACGGGAAAGACTATGCCAGGATGACGGAAGGCGCTGATAAACATAAACTGATTGAATATCACAAATGGAAATTCCAGAGCAAGGTATTCTTCCCGCTGGCGCCGCTGCCCCAGAACAACGGCCCGAAACGGACGCCGGTGCTGATGTCGCGTATTGACTACGGTTTCCTCGGTTATTATAATAAAAACAAGATTTCGCCGTTCGAGACGTTCGATGTGGGAGGAGACGGAATGTCCGGGTATTCCAGCTACTACGCAACGGAAACAATTGCACTGAGAGGGTATGAAAACGGCTCGTTGGCCGGACAAAACAACCTCGTTCGTTACGGATATGCCTACACCCGTCTGGCGATGGAGTTGCGTTATCCGTTCATCCTGGAACCGTCGTCCACCATCTACGGACTGGTTTTCGCAGAGGCCGGCAATGCCTGGGGAGCGATCAAGGATTTCAATCCGTTTGATTTGAAACGGTCTGCCGGAGTCGGCGTTCGTATCTTCCTTCCGATGATCGGGATGATGGGTATCGACTGGGCGTATGGATTTGACACCCCGTACGGCCGTACCGAAAGAGGCGGAAGCCAGTTCCACTTCGTACTGGGACAAGAATTCTAATGTTAATTTAACAAAATAATTAGCAGATGATGAAACCCTTGGCTATATTTGTGGTCTAATAGAGGAAATAAAAAATAAAGAAAGGAATAGAGTTATGAAAAGGAAAAGTATTTTATTAATCGGAATGGTCTTGTTGTTCTCTATGACAACGATGGCACAGAAATTTGCATTGATCGACATGGAATATATCCTGAAAAATATTCCGGCTTACGAAATGACCAATGAGCAGTTGTCACAACTATCCAAAAAGTGGCAAAACGAAGTGGAAGCTCTTCAAGAGCAGGCCCAGAACATGTATAAAAACTTACAGAGCGACCTGGTGTTTCTCTCCGCCGAAATGAAAACAAAGCGGGAAGAAGAAATTGTAAAAAAAGAGCAGGAAGCGCTGAACTTGAAACGCCAGTATTTTGGCGCCGAAGGTGAATTGTTCCAGAAACGCAGCAGCCTGATGAAACCCATTCATGATGAAATTTACACAGCGACGAAAGAGATTGCCGAAGACAAGGGCTATCAGGTCGTCATCGATCGCGCTTCGGCTATGAGCATTATCTATGGTTCGCCCAAAATAGATATTAGTAACGAAGTGCTTATAAAGTTAGGATATTCAAAATAAATGCTTACATTTGTGCGCTTTTAAAGATTTGCGAGAAACGCTGTTATAATCAGTGCTTTTTAAGTGTTTGGTTATAAGGGTAAAAAAATAATTATTTATAAAAAAGACAGTGATAAAATGAAAAAGTTAGTAGTATTATTATTTATGATTCTTCCATTGGGTGCGTTTGCTCAGGAAGTGAAGATTGCGTATGTAAATACCGGAGAGGTTATAAATTTGATGCCGGAGTTAGGAGAGTTGGAAACCAAGATGGCTGCTTTAAATGCTCAGTATGAAAAAGATTTTAAACAAATGCAGGATGAGTACACTAAGAAGTACACAGAGTTCATGGAGCAGGAAAAGGAACTGACGGAAAACATTAAACTGAGACGTCAGGAAGAACTCCAAACGATGATGGACAGGATTCAGAATTTTGCTCCCGTTGCCCAGCAGGATATAGAAAAGACTCAGAGCGAACTGTTTGCCCCGATTCAGAAGAAATTGACGGACGCTATCAAAGCCGTTGGGGAAGAACAGGGATATACCTGTATTATTAATCCTCAGGTATTGCTTTATACCGGTACGGCCATTGATGCAACGCAGCTTGTAAAAACAAAGTTGGGATTGAAATAAGAATCGGTAGTAAAAAACTAAAATAGAGGGTGTTTTCTCCGTAAGCAAATGGGGAAGACATCCTTTTGATGTTATGAAGCGGGAATACGCACCCATCGGCATTTTTGATTCGGGCTACGGCGGACTGACGATCTTTGAGAAGATACGGGAGTTATTGCCGCAGTACGATTACCTGTACCTTGGCGATTATGCCAGGGCGCCTTATGGAACGCGCTCGTTTGAAACGGTTTACAGGTTTACGCTCCAAGCGGTAAAACACCTGTTCGACACAGGATGCCGGTTGGTGATACTGGCATGTAATACCGCTTCCGCAAAGGCTTTGCGCACCATTCAGCAATGTGATCTGCCGCAGATCGATCCGGCGCGGCGGGTATTGGGCGTCATCCGGCCGACCGTCGAAGTGGTGGATACGATCAGTCGCACGAAGCACATCGGGGTTCTGGGTACGACCGGAACGATTACCTCCCAGTCCTATCCGCTTGAGATTGCGAAGTTATTTCCCCACGTGACGGTGGTAAGCGAAGCCTGTCCGTTGTGGGCGCCCTTGGTTGAAAACCGCGAGAATGATTCTCCCGGCGCCGACTATTTTGTGAAAAAACACATTGACCGGTTGCTGGCGCAAGATGACCGGATAGATACGATCCTTTTAGGCTGTACGCACTATCCGCTGTTGATGGATAAGATTCGGAAGTATCTGCCGGACGGAATCACCGTTTTTCCGCAAGGCGAGCGCGTGGCGGAGAGTCTGAAAGATTACCTGTCGCGGCATTCGGAAATAGACGATCGCCTGACAAAAGGCGGTCATTGCCGTTTCCAGACCACCGAATCCGTCCTGCGCTTTTCGGAAATAGCCTCGCTTTTCACCAGGCAATTTGCCGGGCAATTTACCGATATAGAACAAATTACGCTTGGATAAAGCGGCGTCAGGCATCCGGAGAAATGAGAAAAACAGAATGGTATATGCGGTTTCAACCTTTTTTTCGTTTTCCCTGGCGGAAGGCGGGAGGCGTTCTTTTGGCGCTTTTGCTCCTTTCCTCAACCGGTCGTGCGGATGATTGGGATAAATATCTGGCGGATAACGGATTCGTGAATGTTCAGACTCTCGATTCGACCATTAAGGTGTATTTGTTCTATGCAACGCCGTTCAATTTTACGGGAAAGGCTGTTTACCAGGGTCTCACGAAAGCATGGCTCCATCCGGATGCGGCGAAAAAGTTAGTGAAAGCGCAAAAGGCCCTGAAAAAGGAACATCCCGAATATTCATTGATTGTATATGACGCCGCGCGTCCTGTTGCCATACAGCGCATGATGTGGGACCTCGTTAAGGGAACGCCCCGCGATTATTATGTTACGAATCCCTCCAACGGAGGCGGTCGTCATAACTATGGAATGGCTGTTGATGTGACTGTCACCGATTCCCTCGGACGCTCTATCCCGATGGGGACGCCCTTCGATTATTTCGGCGAAACAGCCAATACCGATCAGGAAGAAGACTTGCTGAAAACCGGAAAAATCACACGGGATGAATACAAAAACCGTCTTTTGTTGCGCAAAGTGATGCGGGAAGCCGGATTTACCACCATCACCAGCGAGTGGTGGCATTTTAACGCCTGCTCGAGTAGCGTGGCGAAAGCAAAGTATAAATTGATAGAATAAGAACAGGGCGCTGTTGTCCTACCATAAATCATGATAAATCACTCCGCCTGACGCCGTTAATGACGGCCTGCAATCGTTGAATCAATACCGAATGATTCATTGTCCGGTTCCTTTTCCATTAAGATAGAAACATTCTATCAGATAATAGAAAAAACTGAACATCAAAACGGAATTTGCTGACTATATTTGTACAGGAAAATATTCGCTTGAGATGAACAATCACGGGTGGAATAACGTTTTAATATAGAGTTGATGAATAGAATTATGACAGAAAAAAATAGATAATATGGTGTACGATATTGAAATGCTAAAAGAGTTTTACTCAAATTTTGCTCAAAAAACAGAATTTGTGCGCAGCCGGATGAACCGTCCGATGACGTTGGCGGAAAAAATCTTATACGCACATTTGTTTGATGCGAACAAGTTAGACATTTATAAACGGGGAGAAGACTATGTGAATTTCCGTCCCGACAGGGTTGCCATGCAGGATGCCACGGCGCAGATGGCGTTGTTGCAGTTTATGAATGCGGGAAAGAGCAAGTCCTCTGTCCCGGCGACCGTTCACTGCGACCACCTCATACAAGCCGACGCGGGAGCAAAGGAAGACCTTGATTCCGCTTTGAATATAAACCATGAAGTATATGATTTCCTGCGAACCGTTTCCAATAAATATGGCATCGGTTTCTGGAAACCCGGAGCCGGTATTATCCATCAGGTCGTGTTGGAAAACTACGCTTTTCCGGGCGGAATGATGATTGGGACGGATTCCCATACGCCCAACGCGGGAGGATTGGGAATGATTGCAATTGGCGTTGGCGGCGCGGATGCGGTGGATGTCATGAGCGGCATGGAGTGGGAATTAAAAATGCCCAAGTTGATAGGCGTCCAACTGACCGGACGGTTAAACGGCTGGGCTTCACCTAAGGACGTAATCCTGAAATTAGCCGGGATATTGACGGTGAAAGGCGGGACTAATTCGATTATCGAATACTTTGGCGAGGGAACGGAATCGCTCTCGGCTACCGGCAAAGCAACCATCTGCAATATGGGCGCCGAAGTGGGGGCGACAACCTCCATTTTCCCCTTTGACAAGAATATGGCGGAATATCTTTGCCGCACCGGACGCGAAAAAGTGGCTGCCATGGCCGAAAAAATAACCGCTTGCCTGCAAGCCGACAGCGAAGTGACGGCAAATCCCGAATCGTACTTCGACGAGGTAATCCGCATTGACCTCTCGTACCTCGAACCGTATATCAACGGGCCGTTTACGCCCGACGCGGCTATCCCCATATCCGGATTTGCCGCAAAGGTGAAAGAGAATCATTATCCGGTCAAGATGGAAGTAGGATTAATCGGCTCGTGTACCAATTCATCGTATCAGGACTTGAGCCGTGCGGCGTCCGTGGCGCGGCAGGCGGTAGAAGACAAGATTCCTGTGGCGGCTTCGCTGATTATCAATCCGGGTTCCGAACAGATTCGCTTCACGGCCGAACGGGACGGTCTGATAGAGAACTTCACGAAGATTGGCGCCGTGATTATGGCGAATGCCTGCGGCCCGTGCATCGGACAGTGGAAACGGCATACGGATGATGACACCCGGAAAAATGCCATTGTGACATCTTTCAACCGTAACTTTGCCAAACGGGCGGACGGCAACCCGAATACGCACGCTTTTGTGGCCTCTCCCGAACTGACCATGGCGCTGACCATTGCCGGCAGCCTCTGTTTCAATCCGCTAACGGACAAGCTAAAGACAAAAGACGGCAAGGAAGTCCTGCTGAAAGAGCCGGAAGGAACGGATTTCCCGCCCAACGGCTACGAAGTAAAAGACAACGGCTACATCGCTCCGGGCAGAAGCCGTGCGGAGATACGGATTAAACCGGACTCCGGGCGAATCCAGCTATTAACCCCGTTTCCACCCGCCGAAGCAGACGATTTGCGCAAAATAACGTTGCTTATCAAAACAGCCGGAAAATGTACGACCGACCATATCTCGATGGCAGGCCCGTGGCTTCGTTTCCGCGGACATTTGGAGAATATCTCGGACAACATGTTGATGGGGGCGGTCAACGCATTCGGCGGGAAAACCAACTCGGTGCTGAACCGCCTGAACGGGACGTACGACGCCGTTTCGGCCGTTGCCAAACAGTATAAAATCCGTAATATCTCGTCGATTGTCGTTGCCGAAGAAAACTATGGCGAAGGCTCGTCCCGCGAACATGCCGCTATGGAACCCCGTTTCCTGAATGTGAAAGTCATTCTGGCAAAGAGCTTTGCCCGCATCCACGAAACGAACCTGAAAAAGCAGGGAATGTTGGCGCTGACCTTCACAGACAAGGCGGACTATGATAAAATCCGTGAGACCGATTCGATTACCATCGGTGATATAAAAAACTTCCAACCGGGGAAACCGTTGAAAGTCACGCTTCATCACGCAGATGGTTCCGAAGAGTCTTTCAAAGCAAAGCATACCTATAATGATCTGCAAATCAAATGGTACAAGGCAGGTAGCGCACTGAATGCCCTGCAAGCCTGAAATGAATAAAGTTACAAAGTTTAGAAAAGGAAAAGATGAAGATAACAAAACAAAATGGCAAATTGATAGTCCCCGACCGGGTGACCATTCCTTATATTGAAGGAGACGGCGTCGGGAGCGAAATCACGCCCGTAAGCCAGCGCATTGTAAACGAAGCTGTAACAAAAACGTACGGCGGGAAACGGGCGATTGAATGGAAAGAAGTCCTTGCCGGAGAGAAAGCGTTTAACAAAACGGGAAGTTGGCTGCCGGATGAGACGATGGACGCTTTCCGTGAATATATTGCAGGTATCAAAGGGCCGCTTACAACCCCGATTGGTGAAGGCATCCGTTCGCTGAACGTCGCGCTTCGCCAGACGTTGGATTTATATGTCTGCCTGCGTCCGGTACGCTGGTTCAAAGGTGTCGTTTCGCCGGTGAAAGAGCCGCAAAAGGTGGATATGGTGATTTTCCGCGAGAATACGGAAGATATCTATGCCGGTATTGAATGGCAACAAGGTACGCCCGAAGCGGCCAAATTCCTGGATTTCCTCACCAACGAGATGGGCGTTACGAAAGTGCGCTTTCCGCAGACCTCCTCTTTTGGCGTAAAACCTGTTTCCTCCGAAGGAACAGAGCGGTTAGTCCGGGCGGCTATCGAGTACGCATTAGTGAACAGGTTGCCCAGCGTCACACTGGTACATAAGGGTAATATCATGAAATTCACCGAAGGAGGCTTCAAACGTTGGGGGTATGCGCTGGCAGAGTCTGAATACGCCGGCCGCACATTCACCTGGCCGCGCTACGAAGCAATCCGGAAGGAACAGGGCGCCGAAGCCGCTTCCAAAGCGCTGGAAACCGCCCGAATAGAAGGAAAAGTGATTGTCAAGGACGTGATTGCCGACGCTTTCCTGCAAAACACGCTGCTGAAGCCCGAAGATTATTCCGTGATTGCCACATTGAACCTGAACGGCGACTATATTTCCGACCAGTTGGCAGCCATGGTCGGGGGCATTGGCATCGCGCCCGGCGCAAATATCAATTACGATACAGGGTATGCCGTCTTTGAAGCTACGCACGGAACAGCGCCCGATATTGCCGGGAAAAACATCGTAAATCCCTCGTCATTACTCCTTTCGTCCGTTATGTTACTCGAATATATCGGATGGAATGAAGCGGCGGACAGGATTACGCAAGCAATGGAAACATCGTTTGTCAACGGGGAAGCGACAAACGATCTGGCTCGCTTTATGCCGAAAGGCAAACCTCTTGGCACCAAGGAATTTGGTGACACGATTATTCGTTTATTGTAAAACAATTTAAAAGTAATGTACTATGGAAATGAAGAAAGAATATTTGATTTATAAGCTATCCGATTCGGTCAAAACGACTTGTAAGATAGATAATGAACTGTTTACTAAGTATAATGTAAAACGGGGTTTACGAAATGAGGATGGTTCCGGCGTGTTGGTCGGGCTTACCCAGATAGGAAATGTAGTCGGTTATGAACGTTTGCCGGAAGGCGGGCTGAAAGCCATTCCCGGAAAACTCTATTACCGCGGTTACGACGTGGAAGATATTGTTCGTGCGTTGATAAAAGAAAAGCGCTTTGGCTTTGAGGAAGTTGCTTATCTTATGCTGTCCGGTGCGCTGCCTCATAAAGATGATTTGACGCACTTCACCGGATTGATTAACGACAGTATGCCGTTGGAACAGAAAATCAAAATGAATATTATCGACCTTGAAGGTCAGAATATTATGAACACGCTGGCACGGAGTGTACTCCAAATGTACAACTTCGATTCAAACCCGGACGATACGTCGCCCGAAAACCTGATGCGCCAGTCTATCGACCTGATTTCCAAGTTCCCGACAATTATTGCATACGCCTATAATATCTACCGTCACAGCACGCACGGGCGTTCGCTGCATATCCGGCACCCGGACGAAACGCTCTCTATTGCAGAGAATTTCCTCTATATGCTGAAAAAGAACTATACCGAACTCGAAGCCCGTACGCTGGATTTGCTGCTCGTTTTGCAAGCCGAGCATGGCGGCGGTAATAACTCTACCTTCACCGTTCGCGTAACCAGTTCGACCGGTACGGATACGTATTCCTCAATTGCCGCAGGAATCGGTTCGCTGAAAGGCCCGTTACACGGCGGCGCGAACATCCAAGTGGTAGATATGTTCAACCACCTGAAAGAGAATATCAAAGACTGGACAAACGTGAAAGAAATAGACGCTTATTTCAACCGTATGTTGAACAAGGAGGTGTATAACAAAACCGGGCTTATATACGGTATCGGACACGCCGTTTACACGATTTCCGACCCGCGTGCCGTCTTGCTGAAAGAGCTGGCGCGTGATTTGGCAAAGGAGAAGAAATGTGAAGAAGAATTTGCGTTCCTTGAACTGTTGGAAGAAAGAGCGATAGAATGTTTCGCTAATTTCAAAGGTACGAAAAAGCGCGTGTCCTCCAATATTGATTTCTATTCAGGCTTTGTGTATGAGATAATCGGACTGCCGCAAGAGATTTACACGCCGTTGTTCGCCATGGCGCGTATCGTAGGCTGGACGGCGCACCGCATCGAAGAACTGACTTTCAAGAGCAAACGTATCATTCGTCCCGCATATAAAAATATCCTCGACGAACAGGCGTATGTGCCAATCACGGAAAGATAACAGGATTCAATGAAGATTTTGAACGTTTTTTCACCCAACTGTGTTGTATTTCTGAAAAAAACCGTATATTCGCGTTGGATTAAGTGAATTGTGAAGAACGTAGGATATGAAGAAAGAGTATTGTTTCCAGTTGGAAATGAAGGTGCGCGATTATGAATGCGACTTGCAGGGCGTGGTGAATAACTCTAATTACCAGAGGTATATGGAACATACGCGCCATGAATATTTAGAGTCGTTGGGTGAAAATTTCGGGGCTATGCACGAGAAAGGCATTGATGCGTTCGTGTCGCGGGTGGACATCCGGTATAAAAACTCGTTGCGGAGTGGAGACCGTTTTCTGTCGTGCCTCAACATGAAAAAGGAAGGGCCGAAATTAGTCTGCGAACAGGACATCTACCGCGTTTCGGACGGGGCGTTAGCGACCTCCGGGCGGGTGGAATCCATCGTGGTGGAAAACGGGAAACTGACCCGTGGCGAGTATTTTGATCATCTGTTTGAAAAATAGCGATTATGACCGGCGATAAACGAATATACCTGATAGGGCTATCCCTTATTAAAGGCGTTGGCGATGTGCTGTCGCGCCATTTGTTGGAGTATTTCGGGGATGCGGAAGCCGTCTTTTCCGAAAAAAGGCAGTTGCTGGAAAAAGTGCCCGGTATCGGCGAATATACCGCCGGTAAAATCACGGGATCAAGGGCTGACGCTCTGGCACGCGCCGAAAAAGAACTTGCATTCGTTGATAAGAACAAAATCCGCCTTTATTCTATCCTCGAAAACGACTATCCGACCCGCTTACGCGAATGTCAGGATGCACCGGTCGTGTTCTATTACAAAGGAAAGGCCGACCTGAACGCCCCGCGTATCCTTAGCATTGTCGGCACACGCAGCGCGACCGATTATGGTCGTGAACTGACCGCTTCCTTAACGAACGGTTTGGCCGGTATATTTCCCGATTTGCTAATTATCAGCGGACTGGCGTATGGGATAGATGTTTGCGCCCATCGCGGCGCACTCAAAAACGGATTGCCGACGGTTGGCGTGCTGGCGCATGGTTTAGACCGCCTCTACCCGGCCGCCCACCGCAATACGGCCGCCGAAATGCTCAAACAGGGCGGTCTCCTGACCGATTTTCCAAGCGAAACCAATCCTGACCGCGAAAATTTCCTGCGACGTAATCGTTTGGTAGCCGGGCTGTCCGATGCGACCATCGTGATTGAATCGGCCGAAAAAGGCGGTTCGCTGGTTACCGCCGACATCGCCTTTTCGTACGGGCGCGATGTTTATACATTCCCCGGCCGTGTTTACGACGAACATTCCAAAGGATGCAACCGGCTGATACAAATGAATAAAGCCGGGCTTATCAGTTCTGCTCAAGATTTGATTTCGTCCCTCTGCTGGGATACGGAATCCAGGAAGAATGTACCGAAACAGGAAAAACTGCCCTTCCTCGAAAAGCCAGATCATCCGGTTATTGCCTTCCTTTCCGAAAGAGGCGAAGTTC
>JAISJX010000019.1 GCA_031261145.1 Tannerella sp. | reverse complement strand
TAACCGTAGGCTTCAGCCTACGGACAGGGCGCGATTCTCCTCCCTCCAAGTCCCGCAGGGACGACACTTGATTTCACCCTGTCGTCTGCGGGCAGAGTTAGTTCGCTTTTGCAGGTGCGGACAACGGCGTGGATCGACAGATTGACATAACTCATCGTTTCATGGTTTCAAGTGTCGTCCCTGCGGGACTTTTAGTATTTGTTCCTGTTTTGTCCGTAGGCTGAAGCCCACGGTTAATAAAGTATTGTCCCTGCGGGACAATGTGCCGCGATGCAAACCATCCACAGTTTGTTTCAGCACGTCGTTGCCGACCATGCAGCTTGGGTAGGGCGGTTTCGCCGAAACCGCCCGGACGGCTCGGCGAGCCGTCCATACCTTCGGTGGGTGGATGCAACCCGTACTCGGCGAAATGACGCTTCCCATTACAAATATTTTTTGATTTTTTCAAGCACAGCCATAAATCTTGAAATCAGAACTTCGTTATCTGTGTCTCCAATTTTTTCGGCGCTTGTTGTAATTCTCGCAAAGATATGGTTTGCAGATTTTTTTATTTTATTTTCCGTGGATTTTTTAAGAAATTTTTCCAGAGATTCAAGTTCTTGCAAAACAGCGCTCTTTTTCGGTGGTTTAATTCCGGATTCCCGATGTAAAGCCAACACGTTTGTATGATTCTTAAATTCTACAAACTCCTCACTGCTGGAAAATGGCATCCAGTCGCTATGATATGAAACATATAACGAGTAATTATGTTTTTTAAAGAATTTGAAGATATCATCTGTTGAAGTTCCGAATCTTTTCAGATGTTCCGGTTCAATCTCGATATGAACGAATTTTGGTGGTTGTTTTTCAAACAAAAGTTTGGCACCCTGCAAAACCTGCAATTCGGCACCCTCTACATCTATTTTCATTCCAGCAACAGATTTGATATTTTCATCTTCCAGAATTTTAGACAATGGATAAACTGATACGGTTTCATGTGGCGCATCTTTATCGCCCCACGCAAGACTTGCCTGCCCATTATTTATTGCCGATGTCTGATAAAGAGTTAATGTCGCGTTGTCTTTGCCTATAGCTGTATTCCGAACTGTCACATTGTCAAAATTATTCAGCGCAATGCTTTGCTCTAAAATCGGAATGATCGCTTTTTGCGGCTCAAATGCAATAACCTTACCGGATGATCCTACTTTATATGCGCCCACCATGGAATAAACGCCATAATTGGCGCCTATATCAGCAAACACATCACCTTCACGTAAAAGATCGGACACCATACGCAGACTTTCTGGCTCATGTGTCCCGTTAATCAAAATATTCTTGCAACACCAGCTTTTCGACGGCTCAACCGCCATTTTCACAGGAAAATCTTTCAACTGCGCAATTACGGTATTTAGCGTTGTAGTGTGTGTGGGGGGGACAAGTTAATCAAATGCAGCCGAGGAGTATCTTCGCTATACGGCGACATTTGCAGATATTGATTGTAAACACCAGCATAAGGGTTTGCTGTTCCATTCATTTTCCAAGTTCGCACGGAAGTATCAACCCATGGTTTTATTCCCGCAAAATGGACGATAACCGGCTTTTCGCTGGGATCTTTTAACATATCTAAACGCCAATCATCGAAAAATATCCAGTTATACTTGCCGTCAATTGTTTTAATTTTTCCTTTGCCTAATATATTCAAGGCGTCATTATCCCAGAAACTGCTTAGTATGGATTTCCTGATCAACTTGAAATTATGCAGCATTCCGCCTTCAAGTTCCCGTAATTTCCTACAATTCATCAGTAGCACTCCGCTATTGATAAAGACATCCAGCCCAAATCTTCTTTTATGCCAATCCTGATTATGCTTTAAATCAATCACTCCGCCGAAATAATTATCGGCAAGGTCTATATCGTACAGCTCCCGGATGGAGCCGTTGCATACAACATCGCTGTCAAGATAAATAACTTTATCGTTATCTGCGATGTCAGGAATAATATATCGGTAGAAAGCCTGAACGGAATTGTAACTACTCGGTCTGGGCAAATCATCGAATAAGGAATCCTTTACTACGATGAATCTTACAGTGCAGTTAGAGTATTTTTTCTCTAAAAGCAATATTTTTTCACGGTTTTCAACGTTTTCATCGTTCGTCAGAATAGTAAATTCAAACTGCTCATCCGGATTGTTTAAAATTATTGAAACAATGGCCACACAGGTATATTTGTAATAATTGACATTTGACGAGAAAAATACCGGTATTGCGCTGTTCTCGCATTTGCAATCACTCGACATTTTCCCGGGGGAAATATCCAGTCTCTTGCTCGGGCTTAATCTGGTTAAATCATACAACTCTAGTTTTAAATCCTGTAATCGATAAAGGAACATCATCTTGTCTGGCTCTACACCATTGCCGGATGATTCCTGAAATCTTTCCATAAAATTATTCAGATTAAAGGGCTCTGCAAAAAGATTCAGCGGTCGGTAATCGCCATTTCGTATGTCCCAGTTCTTCAGGGTCAACGGATATGAAGTAGTCAATAACCATGTCGAATCGCTTTTTTTGAAATTTCGCAACGCCTTCCATACATTTTCAATGGAAAGATGCTGGAGACAATCCTTGCAAAATATCATATCCACTTTGGGCAATTCGTCTTTGGTAATGTCAATAACCCGGAAGGAGACATTTTCGGCCTGATACTGACTGTTGTTGTTTTCAATAAGCGCGGAAACAATATCGCCGCCTATATAGGTAATATTCGTCTTGTCCACGAGTTGCATCCAGTTGTAGTCACCGCATGGCGTGTCAAGGACTGTTTTTATCTGATATTTTTTCCAGATATCGGGCAAGAATTCCCGCAATTTTATGGTTGAATTCAATTCGCTTCCACCGCCGGAACGGGATTCTTGCGATCCCCAATCATTATGACGATAAATTTCATCGAAAACGTTATTGCCACCCGAAAACCTGTTTTTATCGTAAGTTTCAGCCAGATGAATTCTATTGGCAGCCTCACGAAAAACAGCGTCCTCACTTAACCCGCCATTATGTTGCAACAGGGCAATGGCGTTGGTCAACGATTCCTGTAATTGCGTTGAATGCTTTGAATTCTGTACGATATTTGTCGTCGTCTGTTCAAGATTATTTGCTATCGATACTTTTCCCGGTTGATAATATTCCCAGCGCTTTTTTGTCCTCAACTGTTCTTCGGGCGAGAGCCATGTGCCTGTGAAATGGTGAATGGCGCGTGTATTCTCTGTTGTTGTGACAATGCCGGTTAAAAACGATTTTGCTGTGAAATAGTCGGGCGCAAACACGGTTATCCTGTCTTTAAAACCCGCCGTCAGAATTCCACCCATCAGGTCGGGCAAACAGTATGCAATCATTTTCTCCGGATAAAAAGTGCGATTTCGATAAAACTCCAGGCATTGCCTGATATAAGGATGATCTTTTACCGCCCCGAAACATCCTCCTTCCACTCGTATTCTTTTATTGTCGTCCTCACGGGCGATCATGCAGTCCGTATCCAGCAGGTCATCGAACGGCTTGACTACCTCGACATCCATATCCAGATAAATGCCACCATAATTATAAACGGCGTACAGTCGGATGTAATCTGCCGCAAAAGCGTATTTTTTCTCATCAAACGCCTGTCTCACCCATTGGGAGCTGTCAATGTCAAACCGGTCGAAATTCCAGAGCATGAATTCATAATCCGGAAGTTTTTCCTTCCATGTTTTCATGCACTCCTGTAGTTTCTCAGGTATCGGGTCGTTTGACAGCCAGCAATAGTGGATGATCTTGGGAATGCCGGGATGTATCTTTTCGATTTTATCGGGGTTGACGTCACTGTCCGACCTAGTGACGGAATGAACGATATATGGATTATACGCCTCTATCTTTTCGATGATTTCACGGAACTTTGCGGTAAGTCCCCTTTCCCGGTCATCCTGCATTCGGGGGACACTCGCCTTTATAACCTCGGCGCAGAAGTTCTCGCAA
>JAISJX010000203.1 GCA_031261145.1 Tannerella sp. | reverse complement strand
AGATGCAGCGGGGAAAACCGCCGTGCTGCTATGTACGGGCCAGGGCGAACAGACGGTTTCTTTCCGCTACGGCAGATCCTATATCAGCGTGGAACAGGCCAAACAAAATCTTTCCAACGAAATTCCGGACTGGAACTTTGACGCAGTAAAAGCCAACGCCCGGAAAACGTGGGACGACGCTTTGTCTCTGATTCGGGTCGAAGGCGGAACGGTTGCTCAGAAAAGAGTGTTCTACACGGCATTGTACCGCTGTTATGAACGTATGATCGATATTAACGAATATGGCCGGTATTATAGCGGTTATGACCACACGATTCACACGTCCGGCAAGCCTTTTTATGTAGATAACTGGCTATGGGACACGTATATTGCACTGGAACCCCTGCATATAATTCTGAATCCCGAACGAGTCACCGACCGGATTAATTCCTACCTCCAGATGTACCGGCAAAGCGGCTACTTCCCCTCTTTTGCCCTCGTCACCGGCGACTGGCCGGCCATGACGGGAAATTTTGCCGCCGCGTGGATGGCCGACGCCTGGTTTAAAGGGCTGCAAAACTTCGACCTGAAGACCGCCTACGAGGGATTGAAGAAAAATTCGTTGGATGCGACCTTACTTCCCTGGCTGAATGGCCCCAAAACGTCGTTAGACGATTTCTACAACACGCATGGATACATGCCGGGATTGCCGCCCGGCGAGAAGGAAACGGTAGCGGGCGTTGATACCGTCTGGGAAAAACGACAGTCCGTATCCGTAACCACGGCAAACAGTTATTCGGACTGGTGCATCGCCCGGCTTGCGGCGGAGCTTGATTACCGGCAAGACCGGGAACTCTTCCTGAAAAGGGCTGTGAATTACAAGAATGTCTATCGAGCCGACAAAGGATTTATGTGGCCTAAAGATAAAAACGGCCACTGGATTGAGCCGTTCGACCCGCGGTTGGCCGGCCGGGAATATTTTACGGAAAACAACGCTTACACGTATAACTGGGACGTCAAACACGACCTGACCGGACTGTTTGAGTTGATGGGCGGACGCGCCAAAGCGGAAGAAAAATTAGACCAACTTTTCAGGGAAGACCTGGGATTGCCTAAATTCAAATTCTGGGTGACACAGCCCGATGCCTCCGGGTTGGTGGGACAGTTTGTGATGGGCAACGAGCCGAGCTTTCATATTCCTTACATTTATAATTATCTGGGCGCTCCGTGGAAAACGCAGAAACGTATCCGCATGCTCTTGGATGCATTCTTTACCGACAATCTGTTTGGCATTCCGGGCGATGAAGACGGTGGAGGCATGTCGGCGTTCGTAGTGTTTTCCATGATGGGATTCTTTCCGGTAACGCCCGGCATACCGGTTTATAATGTGGGAAGTCCTGTCTTCGACAAGGCGACCGTCAAACTCCCGAACGGAAAAGAGTTTGTCATTTCGGCTAAAAACAGTTCGGCAACCCATAAATACATCCAGTCGGCCCTATTGAATGGTAAGCCGTTAAGTCGTCCCTGGTTTACTCACGACGACCTGATACAGGGCGGAAGCCTGGAATTCATCCTGTCCGACCGTCCGAACAAACAATGGGGCGGCAAACCGGACGATGCGCCGCCGTCGTCCGTAGATTTTAAAAACAAATAAGAAGAAGAATAGATTTCATAAAAATTCGACTAAATAATAAATGACTATGAAAAGAAGAGATTTTTTAACAAACACGGCGTTAATCAGCGCCGGTATCCCTTTGGGGGTTGCGCCTGTAGCGCTCGGTTCGTGCAGCGAACAACAAACGTCAAAAACCTATTCGCCGGAAGAATTAGGTATGTTTTCCTTTGTAGATAAAGCCCCCGATGGCAAACCGCTGAAAGCGGCGCTGATAGGTTGCGGGAGCCGCGGAACGGGCGCCGCGACCCAGTTTCTTGCCGCAGGGCCTAATTTGTCCATCATTGCTTTGGGCGATGTATTTCCCGACCGGATGGAGACTTGTAGAAAAGTGTTGAAAGAGCAGCGTAATAATGAAGTGGCGGATGCGAATTGTTTTATTGGATTCGACGCTTACAAAAAAATATTGGCTATGAACGAGATTGATGTGGTGCTCCTGTGTACGCCGCAACACTTTCGCCCGGAACATTTCAAAGCGGCAGTGGATGCGGGGAAACATATCTTTATGGAAAAACCCGGCGCCGTTGACCCCGTCGGCGTGCGTACCCTGCTTGCCGCCGCCAAAGCGGCTAAAGCCAAGGGCTTGACGGTTATTACCGGAACCTGTAGCCGTCACCGCAGGGATACCTGGGAGGCATACATACAGGTAAAAAACGGAATCATCGGCGAACTGGTCTCTGCCACGGCTCACGGGCATCAGGGCGCCATGTGGTTCAAAAACAGACGTCCCGAATGGACAGACATGGAATATTGCATCCGCAACTGGTTCAACATCAACTGGCTTAGCGGTGGACTTTTTACCGACCAGACGGTTCATTTCATAGATATCGCCACCGGGTTCATGGGACAGCATCCGGTCAAAGCCATTGGCGCCGGCGGACGCGCACGGCGGACGATTGGCGATACCTACGATTTCCTGAGTGTGGATTATCACTACGGCGACAACAAGCGCCTGTTTGCCACGGGCAGGCAGATGGACGGCTGCGACAGTAATTTTTCCACGCAGATACTTGGCGCAAAAGGCGTGGTTCAGTTTACGTGGCAAAATGATGTACAGATTGTAGATTATAACGGCAATGCGCTCTGGGAGTACGATTATGCAGGCAAGCCCTTAAAAGATTCGTACGAACAGGAACATGTACACCTTGTCGAATCCATACGCCTGAACAAACAAATCAATCAAGCCGAAGATTTGGCCTATTCGACGCTAATCACCATTATGGGACGTGTAGCAGCCTATACCGGTAAAATAATTACATGGGACGAAATTCTGGCTTCCGGTTTGCGTTACGGCCCGACGGAATATAAATTGGGTTCCTTGCCTGATTATCACGAAGGCGTGATACCCATTCCCGGAGATAATCCTGTGGCGCTTGGATAATTAGATAACTCCATTTTATGATAAAAATAAATTCAATGAATAAGAAAATAATATTTTCCGTTTTTGCAATACTGTTTGCAACCACGGTTTTCGCAGGAGGGAAAGGCGGCTGGAAGCCTTTATTTGGGGCGGATTTTTTAGATGCTACCTACAATAAAGAGGTGTGGACAGTCACTGACGGCGTCCTGACTGCATCCCAAGACCAGTGTATCTGGTCAACAAAGGAGTATGAAAACTTTGTTTTAGAATTGGAGTTCAAAAATGAACATGAAACCAATTCCGGTGTAGTGGTTTATTGCACGGACAAAGACAATTGGGTTCCCAATGCAGTGGAAATACAGATTGCAGACGATTATTGCGAAAAATGGAGTACTTCTCCTTTAGATTGGCAGTGTGGCGCCATTTTTACACATCTGGCGGCAAGCAAACAAAAAGTAGTTCGCAAGCCGGGCGAATGGAATTCCATGAAAATCACCTGCAAGGGTAAGATAATCACGATTGTGTTGAACGGGAAAAAAGTCACCCGTATGGATATGAGCAAATGGACATCGGGCACGGTGAATCCCGACGGTTCTAAAATACTGGATTTTGAACCACAGGTGTTCGCTGATATGCCGACCAAAGGTTATATCGGTTTTCAAGGTAAACACGGCAACGCCACGATATGGTTTAGGAATGTCAGGATTAAAGAATTGTAAACTAATTATAAAGGACAATAGATGGCGGATAGATGTCCCGGCTAACTACCATCGTTGTTATTGAGTTTTAGAAATAAGAAAAACTGAAAATAGATAAAATGAAAATCAGAAAGAATCAATTAATCGCAATACTGCTGATGCTCTTGTCAGCAGTCGGAAATACCTTTGGGCAGGAATCCGTTACCGGCAGGGATGCATCCGCATTAGACTGGAAACTGTGGGGATACCGGCCGAATGTATGGCGCATGAACTTTAACTTCCAAACGCTTTCGGGCACGTGGGCAGAATGTATGAATGTTCCGGCAACAGTTCCCGGTTCGGTGCAGAACGCATTAAAGAATGCCGGACTGATACCCGACTGGAACATCGGATTAAACTATATGTCCATCGAATGGATTGAAAACAGGCATTGGC
>JAISJX010000173.1 GCA_031261145.1 Tannerella sp. | reverse complement strand
CAAAAGATTTCTTCGGGTTTATAGAAGATACTTCTACTGTTTCAGCCGGATGCCGTCAATGCAAAACCATGCAGGAGTGCGCATATTTCCATTTGCATCCACGTCGGATGATTCCAAATCAAAAACCACTTTATCGACAAGGCCTAATTCCGTCAAGTCGAATTTATACCAGTCATCCACAAAATATTCCCAATTGAGATGTTCCGGATTGGAACCCAGACAAGCCAAATCAAATTGAATCGTATCTGTCGGCGCACTGTTGTTATAACCTATGGCGATGATCCGGAAATAATCCTTATCCGCTTTGACCAACTTTTTTACGCCGCCGGGCACATAACTATACCAAACACCCAGAGGCGCCGACGGAATTTTCGGATTGACCACGGGAGCCGCTGCCGTTCCTAATGAATCACCATAAAAGACAGCCAGATAGGTATAGGTTGTATTTGCCACTAAAATATGTTCGATAACGCTGGGTTTATCCAAAGTAAAAAAGGTTTCATCGTTTCTCACTTTGGCTACGGCATAAGTCTCCGTCCGGTTGGGATTCTTGGTAAACACACTGTAACGGTTGGTATCTAAAGCCGCTTCGGAATTTGTCCATGTAAAAGAGCGGTTGGAGCGGTTGGAATAAGCAAAACCGGCTTCCAATTGTCCGTTAGCGCCTCTGACCGTATTAAAATGAATGCCTTTCGAGGTGAAACCATTGGCAGGTACGGCATGTGTAAATTCTTTGTCGAGCGTTAACTCGTTCAACGTTATGTCGCCGGTTTGCGGAATGAGCACATCCATATCATCCGATTGACAGGAAAATAGCGCCAGAAAAGAGCAGGCGATGAGCGTATTTTTAATATTATTCTTCATATTCATATTTATTTTATTTATTAATCTTTCATGATTACTCCAATGTCGGATTTTGTGAAATCTTGTTTTCGTGATTAATCATTTCATCATCAGGAATCGGCCAGCAATATTTTGCCGGAGAAATTGAGAGTTCCGGTTGCATGGTGTGCAGCCAAGGTTTTCCATCTTTTTGCAAACGGATGGAAGCAAACCATTCACTGCCGTTTTCAAGGAATTGGCTAACCACGATTTCCTTGAAAAGCGTTTCCGAAAAGGCTTCCGCGGTGGATGCCGTCAGCGGAGGTAATACCGGATTGGTGTATTGTCTCCGCAATTCATTGATTGGAGCCAAAGCGCCGGAGATGTCTGCCGGATTCAAACGGAATTTCAATTCCGCTTCCATCAGATAGAGTTCGGGATACCGGAAATAATAGGTGGCGTATTTGTCGGTAGGGCCACTGTAACGTCCCGTCCGGTAAAGTTTGGTATAGACAGTCCGCGTACTCGTATCCCATGTTTCCGCAGCTCTGGCTTCACCGGATATAACCGGATAACGCGGGTCGTTTTCCACCCAAGCCTGCGGTGTTTCTGCCAACAGATTATCGTAAAATAAAGTATAAGAATAAATAAATTCGGCAGTGGTTGTGCTGGGCAAATCGCCTAAATAACGACTGAAAAGCACGTCTTTTGAATCCCAGGCATCCGTATAGGTTTTTGCCAAATCGGTTTCCAAGGCAAATGCAGCGGGCGAATGGGCTTTGATGTCTTGCACCAGGGCCAAGGCTTCGGCATAATCGCCTGTCCATCCTCTGTTGAGCAGCAGTTTCGCGTGTAGCGCCTGTGCAAACTGACGGGACATATAACGATTGCTTTGAATATCATTCAGATACGTTTCCGCATAAGTCAAATCTTCCAGAATACGTTCATAACTTTCGCCTACGGAGAGCCGTTCCGCCTGCAGATTTTCCAAATCGGCTATTTTATCCCGGTAAATCAAACCGTAGGGGCTTTCGGCATTATCCCACCAGTAAGACCATAACCAATGTATCTGTAAGTAGGTAAAAGCCCTTAAACATCTGGCTTCAGCGATTAAACGGTTTTTTTCCGCCACGTTGGGATATTTGCCGTCGGCCAATGCCGAAACCGATTCTATGGCGGCGTTCGCGGCATTCACCACGGTATAGAGCTGTTTCCATATTGTGGCGCCGTCGTTATTTCCCTGCCGGTACGCTAATTGCGCATTGGTGGAATAAGAGGCATACGACCACACACCTGCTTGCACCGACAGTCGGGCGGCAATCTCGCCCCCCAAGGTAGTTGCGGTCAATTTTGAATAGGCGCCATTCACTATGTTTTTGGCAGAAGCGTAATCCACAACGGCATATTCTTTTGTCAAATTGTATTTGGGCGATTCATCCAGAAAATCATTGCATGAAGAGAAACCGAGCATCAACACACCCCATATTGCATATAAATTAATTTTTTTCATTGTCCTGTTATTTTAAAGTGAATTTTACACCGAAATTAAAGTTTTTGGCAGAAGGATAGGCGCTGATGTCGTAGCCTGCTCCCCAAAAAGCGAAATTACGGGTATTGAAATTACCCTGCGGATCCATTCCCGGATAATCGGTAAGCGTAAAGAGATTGGTGGCTTGAAACGTCAGTTCAACACCTTGAATCAGCATTTCCTTAAAGATTTTATCCGGTAGGCGGTACGACAAATTCAGTGCGCTTAGGCGCATATAGGAAGCATCGTGTATAAAACGGTCGGTAAAGACATTGTTGTCGCCTCGCGCATAATAATCAATATGCGGGTATCGCGCCCCGTTGCCTTGCAGTGTCCACGAATTGTTGAGGATGCCTGCTATACCGTTGTAAACATTGAGTCCTCCGGTACCGCCGTTGCCGTTTTCCATTTCCCAGTAACGGTCGGCGCCGACCGAATAGGTAAAGGTCAGGTTCAGGCGCAAGCCTTTCCAGTAAACGGTAGAACCAAAACCGCCGAAAAAGTCGGGATTGGCATCGCCTATAATTTCCCGGTCGTCCCGCGTAATTTTACCGTCTCCATTCAAGTCCACCACGTAAATATCGCCGGCAGACTCGGAAAAATCCGAACGGTAATCGGTTTGTTTGCCTGTATTCGGATCAATCGGACGGATGGCATACAGTTCTTCAGCGTTTTCTATCAAACGTCCGGCATCCCGGTATCCGTAGAAAGTGCCCAATTTCCCGCCTTCTTCCACTTTGAA
>JAISJX010000161.1 GCA_031261145.1 Tannerella sp. | reverse complement strand
CTTCGGGCGTTTGAGGCACATCCAATAAAAGGTTTCCGTTTTTACTGACAATATCGACTAACATTTGGATGATTTCAGCGCTTGTCTTATAATTATCAATGGGTTTGAAGAACCAATTGCCGACACGGGTATCGGTTTGCCACGGATATTCACTAATTCCTTCGGCGGAACCCAGTTCGTAGTCTTTTATCCATCGCCCTTCCGAATCTCTTAACTTACAATTATACACTACTCCTTTTTTATTATGTATGATTGCAGAGTTATAATAATGGGCAAGCAAACTACGACCTACATTACCAAACGGCAATTCGCTATCGGAGTACAACAAATCGGGATGATACATATCCACCAATTCCTGAATGCGATTATACCAGTCGCGTTGATTTTTCGGGTTGTTGGTTAGCCAATCCCAATCATCGGGCGTGGCTTTTTCGTGGTACAGGTCTTGATATTCAGGATTGGCGCCATCATAAGGCACTCCGGCTTTTTTGCCCAATTGGTCGGCGCCATGAGCGGTCTGAAACCAGTTATAACTTGCTGCAAGATGTTCGGTTACGCCAAAATACAAGCCTTCTTTTTGGGCTGCCTGTTGCCATATACCCACAACATCTTTTTTCGGTCCCATATTGACGGAGTTCCACCGGTTGAGTTTTGTATCCCAGAGGGAGAAATTATCGTGAAATACAGCAATAGTAGCAAAATATTTTGCGCCCGCCCTTTTGAACAATTTCATTTGTTCCTCCGGATTCCATTTTTCGGCTTTCCACAAGGGAATCAAGTCTTTGTATCCAAATTCGGAGGGATGTCCGTAATGCTCCAACAGGTAAGTATAATCAGGATGTGCTGCAATATACTGCTTCTTGGCGCAATCATAATAGTCGGCTATATACATATTTTTCGCACCCCACGAACTCCACCCCGGCACAGTTTGCGGTCCCCAGCAGGACCAGATGCCAAATTTAGCATCCCGAAACCATTCGGGACATTTGTACTGTTTCAACGACTCATCGGAAGTGTTGTACTTCCCTTTGCATATCGGCAAGTTTTCCACTTGCGCAAATACAGGTAATGCAATGCTTATTGCAATCAATAATATTTTTAATCTATTCATTTTTAACCATTTATTATGTATTTATTATAACTGGTGAATTTGTCATTTTTATATATTTATTTTTATTGGTGACCGGTAAATATTCCTAAATCATTCATTTATCAAGAGGTCTCTGCGACAAAAGTTCCGTTATCTCGGCATGAATTTTGCCGGTATTTAATACGCCGTGATAAAAACGCAGGAAGAAGCGATTGCCTTTGGCATCGTAACGGATGGGCAAGACTGTCAGTTCTTTTTCGTTCGGATCATCCATATAGTCACGGAAAAACGGCAGGGAGAAACCGAATAAATCGCGAGCGCCCCGCGCTGCCAGCAACATGGGCATAGTACCCCATGCACAGCGTCCTGTTCCTCTCCCCCAATTTTTATACCCCCATAATACAGGATTAGTCTCTGTGTCGTCCGGTGAAATGACGCCGGGCCGGGTAACAACAAAATTACCGGCTTCTCCGCCGGAGAAAATAATATCCTGCGGAAAATTGTCGATGACGTATTTCCAGCCTTTCGTCCCGGAAAACACGTTCCATTCGTTAGCTCCTTCCATAGAAGACGGGAATACATCGCCCACAATATACATGGCTTTCACTTTCCGGCGGATTAATTCCATGCCCGTGACACCGAGGTTGTCCGCCCGATCGCTTGACAGATAAGCCGGATCACCGGAAGGAAGCAAGCCGGATGCATCGCTTTTCATCAATCGCTCCACGCTGATTAAAAATCCGGTTGTGACAATGACTACGCTATGGTCTTCCGCACCGGCAAGCAATTTCCGGTAGGTGGTTAAATCATCCGGAAAATCAGCACGGCTTCTCCCCGGATTAAATCTGGCAGCCACTTTTACCGCTATGGCTTCTTTGCCGGCATTGTAACCTTGATTTCCTTTATAAGCGGCAATGGGAATGGAAGACTCGCCCCGCCATTTCAAAATCGCTTCGACGGTAGCGGGAGAAGCCGGTTGAGCCACCGAACAGATAAATCCCAACAGATTGATTTCTTTTTGGCGATGCAGACTATAGGCAACCGCCACATCTCCCAAATCATCGGAATCGCTGTCTATATCCAAGTCCACGATCATATTGACGGGCGCATTTCCCTTTTCCGTATTCGGACGGCGCGGTGGCGTTTTACAGGTATAACGGATGGCGTTCCGGTAAAAACAGTCGTATTCGCCGTCGTCGGGATAAATGTTCAAAAACGCTAATTTCCCTTTCAGGTTTTCTCCCACAACCATCTTTTCGTCGTTGGCGCAATCAAATGCCAGCGGTGTAAAAGTGTGCGGGGAAACCAGTTCCGGCACATGCGGCTGTTCCCGTCCGTTGATGAAAATCTTTATCACCGGCTGCCGGAATCCGGGCGCGGCGGCTGCGCTTTTGCCGTAGTAATTGTTCGGAAAAAATTGCACGACGATGTATAATTTTTCCCCTTTGTGAAACGCATCGAAAGAATAAACGGAAAGGCCGTCGGGTACATCAACGGGTGGCGCCATTTTCCACCGTTTATCGAGCATCGCTTCCTTTACCTGTGTCGCCTGACTTAAATCTCCGTTCAACGTGCAATACAGTTTGTAAACTCCCTGTCGGTCTTTTTTTACTTCAATGCCGAATCCCTTGCCTGTCGGGTCTTGCTGTTGTTTTTTCAACAACACACATTCGGACAGCTGCTTGAAATCGACCAGCATTTCCACGGTCCATGCTTTTTCCTTCGAAAACGCTGTTTTCAGATCGTTTGCTTCCAAACGCAACGGCAGGTCTTTGTTTTTCAGGTTTTTCACACTAAACAGCACATTCGCCGGTTCCTGCACCGCTACTTCCACAGTCGGATTGAACTTGTCCGAAACCATGTATTGTTCGATGCTGCGCCTGAACTGTCGGGCGGCAGGACGATGCGCCATATCGCTAACCAAATCCACGCTGCAAACCATTAACTTGCCTTTCCCTACTTTGGTTTCATAGAGGATACCGAGTTTGCGGTTGGTAAACCAGTCGTCGATCAAGTGAACAACCGGACGAAAATCCGCCGGAAAATCATCCATCACTATGGCCGAACAATGCGCTACTACATCCCACCATTGATAATCGCTGTATCCTTCGTTGGGAAAAGCGGCCAGCGCAGGATGCTTCGGGTCGCAATAGATGCCGAGCGTGTGAGGCGCTTGTTTGCCTGTCCAAGCCGTATTCCAAAAAATGGAAGAAAAGCCGACAGCCACATCACCCGGTTTCAAGGTGTCTTGGGGAAGGCAATACAACACCTTCTCGCCTGCTTTCGCTTTCGCCATGGCATCGCTGTAATCCATCGTAAAATAGGGTTTGTCACTGACGGTTTCTTTTTCCGGATATACCCAGACAGACCACTGATTGCTTGCGTCCGCTTCTACCACCCTGACGGATAGCGTCAGTTGCGAGGCTTCTTTAATAGACGACAAAGGAAATTCAATCTTTGAAATGTCTATACAATTATCCACAGGCAGGTCTTTGATTATTTTGCCTTCGGCAATCGTCTTCTTCGAGGCATCGCTTAATGTCCATTCGATGCTTGCACCCGACAAAGGCTGCCGGTCGAAATGCGCCACTTCCAAGGAGGCTTTGAAAGTTTCTTCGTTCGTATAGACTAATTTATCCATACGCGCCAAGGGCACCGTCCGGTTGCAGAAACGGCTGTATTCGGGGCCGTCCACATAACCTTTGGTATCCCAAAACGGATCAAGCACGCCGACCAATGCCGTTCCCTGTCCCGGAAAATCGTGCAGGTCGAGCAGTTGGAATCCGGCAAAACCGGGCGTTCGCAAGGCCGCTTCAATGTCGGCTTTGTAGCAGAGCGTCTGCAAACGTCCCGAGGCATACAGAAACTTGTCGGCAAGGTCGCCCAGATGATGTTTGATTAAGGATTCCTGAAAAATCTCAAAATTTTTGGCTTTCAAGCTACCGGTGTATTTGGCTATTTCCTTGAAATTCGGATACACGCACCACTGACCTATTTCGTGACTCACGGTGGGCATATTTTTGTCCCTGATGATGGCCGCAAAATCAAAAGCCGTTTGCGGAGGCTGAGCATTGATGATGCTTTTCAAACCGCCGCCCCAAGACTGAATGCGCGGGTTG
>JAISJX010000149.1 GCA_031261145.1 Tannerella sp. | reverse complement strand
CCTTCACCATACTGAAGATGCCCCCCAAATCTTCTTTCAAGAAGATTTATTACGCTTTCCTTTTTCTTTCTTCTACTGAAATTGGCTAAATCAGCCCAAATAATGGTGCTTTCTGTTTCAATAATTGTTGCATTGCATAGAGGAACGTTATACTCAATCCAATCTTTATCTCCCATAATAGACGCACGTCTTTTACAAAGCAAGCCATTTAATAAAGTAGACGGCGCCAATCCACAATATCCCCAGCTCCAAAGGAAGTCTATTACCTTTTGTTTGTAAGCCAAACGCTCACTTTGAACAATCATATTTGCCAAATTTGTTCCATTAATGTAAATGTTTACATGTGGACGTCCATTTGGGTTTTTGAATAATTTGAATTTAATTGTATCCATTGTTTTTTTTTATTTACCCTGCAAAGATACAACCGTGCTTCCGTCAAAACGTGTCGGAAGTAAAATTATTTTTTATATAATCCCGCCATTTCATTGATTTGCTCTTCGATTTGTTGGGCAAATGCTTGTGGATGAATAACTTTTACTTGCGAACCGTAGCCCAGTATCAAACGCTGCAATTCGCGGTTAGGAATCAGCCAATAGGAAAAAATCACTTCATTCTCATTTTCCGATTCAAGCTCTTGAGAAGCATGTAACGGCGCTTTCTTAAAATATTTGGCTTGGCCGGGAGTGACCGAAAGTTTGACCGTTGTAGGGTGGTCTATATCGTAAACCAGTCCGATAAGGTGGTCGAACAACTTGGAAATCCGTTTTTGTTCCGTTTTTTCAAACGTTTGGTTGCTTATCTCGACATGGCTTATCCGGTCCAATCCAAAAATACGAACGTCGTTAGAATCGGCAAAAACGCCTACTACGTACCATTTGGAGTTGTATTCCTTTAACAAATAAGGTTTAATGGTGCGCTGCGCATGGGTGTTTTTCTCATAGTTTTCATGGTCGAACGATATGATTCTGGACTGTACAATAGCGGAATAGATGGGTTCCAGATTAGCGCTTCCGGCATAGTCGCCGGTCGTTTCAAAAGAAAGATACGACAATACTTTATCTTTGTTTTTAAGCGTATTAAGTATCAAGTCGGACGAGTTAAACAAGTGGATAAAATGCAACAGACGATTTAGTTCAGGTTCGCTATCTTTGTCAATAGAATAGAGATTTGTCTTTCTGTCACAAGTTATTACGCCAAAATCATTATGCAGTTCACTGATATAGCGTTCCACCGTACGGACGGAAACATCAATAGAACCAATATCAGACAAGCGGTCTTTAATCATTTGAATATCAACATTTTCCCTTTTTTGCAATAATTCTATTATCAGTGAGAAACTTTTTATTTTCTGATTTCTTATTTTCTGATTGTTGTACATAATTTATCTGTTATTTTATTTTTCGCACAAAGATACTCATTTTCTCAATAAGATGGCATATTTTGTTTTATGTTTGCCTGTATCAACTCCATTTCACGCGCGATGTGTATTTGTTTCAAAAAATACGTGTCGTGCGACACAACGATAAGCGTCCCCTGATATTCATTAATCGCGGCGGTCAGAATTTCAATGTTTTGGATGTCCAGATTATTGGTCGGTTCATCCAGAATCAGCATGTCGGGCGACTGGCGGCCAATGGTCAGGCAGCAAAGCATCAAGCGCATTTTTTCGCCGCCGCTGAGCGCATGGCAGGACTTCGTCCAGTCGTCTTTTGTGAATAAAAAACGGTTGAGCCGGATTTTAATTTCGTGCTCCTGCAAGGCCGACACGTTGAATTGCTGCGCCTGTTCGTAAACAGTCAGCGCGTTATTTATCAGGGAATAGTCCTGGTCGAGATACACCGTTTGGTGGTCGGCCCTGACAAGCGTTCCGATGGTGGGCTGCAACGCGCCCAGCGCTATTTTTATCAGTGTCGTTTTGCCGGAACCGTTCAACCCGCAAAGCGCCATCCGTTCGCCGCTTGCGATTTGAAAATTCAATGCCTCCTTCCAGAGCAATCGCTCGCCGTAGCCGAAATTAATTTCTTTGGCGGTCACCAGAATCTTGCCTTTGTGGAGCGCGGAATTGTCGAACCCGAATTTCATCGTGTCCACCTCCGGCAATTCTTTTCGCAGTTCGTTCAATTCCTGCGCAATCGCGCCTGTTTTTTCGGCGTGAACATCTTTTATGCGGGCGGCGCTGTTCTCGGCATCGTTTTTCAGCTTGTCCCTCATCGCTTTTCCCGTCCCCTCTTTTTTCTGCTGTTTTTGACCCCGCGCCTCCTGTTTCTGTTTTCGGGCGGCTGCTTCACGCGCTGTTTCCTTAGCTTTCCGCAAGGCTTTTTCCCTGTTGCGTACCTCTTCGTTCAGGGCGTTGCTCTCGATTTGTTTTTGTCCCCTGTAAAACTCGTAATCGCCGCTGTATGTCTTGATGCCGTGCCTGCTTAATTCGCAAATCACGTTGAGCAGGTTCAGCAGCGTCCGGTCGTGACTCACAACGACTAAAGCCCCCTCAAACGACCGGATAAAATCGTACAGCAACTGCCGCCCGGCGGTATCCAAATGATTGCTCGGCTCGTCCAGCAAAATAAATCCGGATTGGTGAATAGCGATGCCCGACAGGAAAACCTTCGTTTTTTGCCCGCCGCTCAAACTTCCGGTCTTCTGCGTCAAATCCAACTTGCCCAATTGCCAGTAATCTAACGTTTCGCGGCAGCGTTCCTCGATGTTCCAGTCATCGTTCAGCAGCGCAAAATTGGTTTCGGTGGCATTTCCGGCAAGGATTTCGTGCAGCGCACGCAACTTGTCGTCAATATGCAACGCCTGCGCAATGGAAAGGTCGTTGAACTGCCCGAAAATCTGGGGCACGAAATAAGGCTTTTCAGCGGTGTAAACCGTTCCCTCCGAAGGTGGCAGCAAGCCCGCCAGCAGGTTGAGCAAAGTCGATTTTCCCGCGCCGTTGTTGCCAATCAACGCAATTTTATCGCCTTTGTTAACCGTGAAATTGATGCCGTCAAACAGGATTTCATCATTTTCGTGCTTGTAACCGGCGGTTTTTAGCTGTGCAATTAATCTGGTTTCCATCAACGGCGACGGTTATTTTAAGAAAGCGTCTCAATCCCCAACGCCGAAAGTTCTTTAACCAACCGTGTGGCATCCGTAAACACAATCGTCTCAAACCCAAGTTGCCGCGCGGTTGAAATATTTTGTGCCGAGTCGTCAATAAACACACAGTTCGGAGCGTTCAGGCCGAAGCGTTTCAAAAGAACTTCAAAGATTTCAGCGCCCGGTTTAGCCAATTTCTCGTCACCGGAAACCACGATTCCGTCCAACAGATGCAAAAATCCAAAACGTTTATACGTAATCGGAAAAGTCTCCGCCGACCAGTTTGTCAATCCGAAAACCCGGTATCCTCTTGCTTTCAAATCCGTTAAAATCTCTGGCGTCCCTTGTATCGCGCCGCCTAACATTTCCTCCCAACGGCTAAAATAGAATTCAATCTGCGCGCTGTACTCCGGATGTTCTTTTTTCAACAGCGCTGCACATTCCGCAAACGTTCTTCCGGTATCCAACTGCGCATTCCACTGCGGCGTACAAATCTGACCGAGAAACCCCTCCATCTCGTCCGTGGAAGCAAAAACTTTTTGGTATAAATACCGCGGGTTCCAGTCAATCAGCACACCGCCAAAATCAAAAACAATATCTTTCATCTTTTATTAATTTGTTACTATGCAAAGGCAAAGGTAATCAACTTTTGCCGGAGGCGCAAAATAAACTTTCCCATTATGGCATAAATACCGGAAAAAAGCGGTATTTTCGCAGCCGTTTATTGAAAGGCAAAAATGAAACAGGCATTTATTAAATTGCATCTATCCATTCTGTTAGCCGGTTGTACGGGCTTATTCGGAAAACTGATTACGCTGAACGAAGGGTTGCTGGTATGGTACAGAGTGCTGATCACGTCACTGTTATTCACCATCTTGTTGGTGATATGGAAGAAATTTCGCAAAATATCATTGCATGATTTTTTGCGCATTGGCGGCGTGGGTGCGCTGTTAAGTCTGCACTGGCTGTTTTTCTATGGGAGCATCAAGGCGTCCAATGTGTCTATCGGGGTGGTCTGTTATTCGTCGGTGGGCATCTTTACGGCTATCTTTGAGCCGCTGATTAACCATCGTTCCATCTCTCGCAAAGAGATATTATTCAGTTTGATAGCGTTGTTCGGAGTGGTTTTCATTTTCTCTTTTGACATGCGTTACCGTTTGGGTATCGGACTTGGAATCATCTCCTCGGCCCTGGCGGCGCTGTTTACGATTACCAATAAACGGGTGAGTATGAAGCATCCGACCAGTACGACGTTGCTTTATGAAATGTATGGAGGTCTGCTGTTTATCAGCCTGCTAATACCCATCTATCTGCATTTCTTTCCGGTCGTAACCATCATTCCCTCCCAAACAGACTGTATCTATCTGCTACTGTTCGCTTTCTTCTGTACAATCTGTATGTATATCCTCCAGATTCAAGCGCTCAAAAAGATTTCCGCCTTTACGGTAAATCTTTCCTACAATCTCGAACCGATATACAGTATCCTCTTAGCCATGCTTATTTTCGGCGAAGCGAGGGATTTAAACGCCTCATTTTACATAGGATTAAGCCTGATTATCATCTCTGTTATCATGCAAATGTATATTGTGTTCAAAGACAAAGGAACGTTAAAAACATAGAATTTAGCGGCAATGAAAATATTCTTTTCAAAAAAGAGCCGCCCAATAGAACGAAATAACGAAAAAAAATGCTTTCTTTGCAAGCATAAAAAAGAGGAACAATGTCATTTGTTATAATTATTGTAAGCATACTCATATTGGTAGTACTCATCTCCTATTTTAAGGTAGATGCTTTCCTGGCATTTCTGGCGGTCTCCATCAGCGCCGGGATTGCATTGGGTATCCCGTTGGATAGAATGCCGAAAGTGATTGAAGAAGGCATCGGAAGCATATTGGGCAGCCTGTTGTTAATCATCTCATTAGGCGCCATGCTGGGTAAATTAGTTGCTGCAAGCGGAGCGGCCAAAGCTATTGCCGGGGCTATGGTGAACCTGTTCGGCACGAAATACATTCAGTTGGGATTGATGATTACGGGCTTTATCGTGGGGATTCCGCTGTTTTACCAGATTGGGTTTGTGCTGTTGGTGCCGTTGATTTTTTCGGTTGTAAATCAGTATAAATTGCCTGCTGTATATATCGGTTTGCCGATGCTGTCGGCTCTGTCGGTCATGCATGGATTTTTGCCGCCGCACCCTTCGCCTGTCGCGTTGATTTCCATTTTTAATGCGGATTTCGGGATAACGTTGATATTGGGCTTATGTCTTGCTATTCCGGCCATTATCCTTGCAGGACCCATCTTTTCCAAGACACTGAAAAATGTGAAATCCGGCCCGGTGACGTTGTTTGAACAGAAAGCGGACAGCGGCGAATACAAAACGCCCGGTAAGGCTAACAGCCTGATAACCGCTACCCTACCCGTCTTTCTGCTGATTATTGTAGCGGTCATTCCTTTTATTTCCCATCCGGGAGAAAAAGCGTCTTCCGTCTTGGCGCTGGTGGGTGCGCCGTCGATCGTCATGCTGATTTCGGTTACGTATGCGACTTATACACTGGGCATTCGCCAGGGCAGAAGCATAAGCGACGTGATGGGCATTTATGTCGATGCCGTGAAAGATATCGCTATGATCCTGTTTATCATTGCCGGTGCGGGTATTTTCAAACAGGTGATGGAAGAAAGTGGCGTCAGCAATCAGTTGGCGGATATATTTAGTCAATTGCCTGTGCACCCGCTTATTCTGGGGTGGTTGATTACCGCCATTATCCGGGTCTGTATCGGTTCGGCGACGGTTTCGGCCCTGACGGCAGCCGGGGTGATTATGCCTTTGATTGCACAAACGGGCGTCAATCCGAATTTGATGGTGTTATCGTTGGGCGCGGGAAGTCTATTCTTCTCACATGTAAACGATTCCGGGTTCTGGATGTTCAAGGAATACTTTAATCTGAGCCTGAAAGATACGTTCAGGTCTTGGTCTGTGATGGAAACGATTGTTTCCGTAACCGGATTGGTTGGCGTGTTATTATTAGATATTTTTATATAAACCAAGGGGTTGTCAATAAAAAAGAGAAAGGACGATTCCTACATAAAAAAGTTACAATGATGTATAATGCAGATGAACAGTTTGAAAAATTAGGGCTGATTTTACCGCCCGCGCCTACTCCGTTGGGTCTTTACAAAACTCATTGGGTGGATGGAAAGCATTTATATTTGTCGGGACACGGCCCTATACAGGATGATAAGTCTTTGATTATAGGACGTATCGGACAGGATATTACGCCGGAGGAAGGAAAACTGGCCGCCCGTCAGGTAGGGTTGGCTATCTTATCGACTATCAAATCGAACTTTGGTAGCTTGAACAAAGTAAAAAGAGTAATTAAGATATTCGGAATGGTAAACTGTACGCCGGATTTTGCGCGTCACCCTTTTATTATCAACGGATGCAGCGAGTTGTTTGCCGCCGTTTGGGGAGATGATAAAGGTGTAGGCACCAGAAGCGCAGTAGGTTTCGGCTCGCTGCCGGATAATATTCCGGTAGAGATAGAGGCGATATTTGAATTGGTGTAATTC
>JAISJX010000135.1 GCA_031261145.1 Tannerella sp. | reverse complement strand
ACGATGCAAGGCGCTTTTTCCTTGGCCTGACGGAACAAGTCGCGCACCCGCGAAGCGCCGACGCCGACGAACATTTCCACAAAATCGGAACCCGACAGGGAAAAAAACGGCACATCCGCTTCCCCGGCTACAGCCTTGGCCAATAACGTTTTTCCGGTTCCCGGAGGGCCTACCAGCAACGCGCCTTTCGGAATTTTACCGCCCAACTCCGTGTATTTATCCGGATTTTTCAGGAAGGAGACGATTTCTTCCACTTCCTGTTTGGCTTCGGCCAGGCCGGCGACATCCTTGAAGGTTACTTTGGTATGCGCCGTATCCTTGTCAAAGATTTGCGCTTTTGAACGGCCTACGCTGAAGATGTTGCCGGGGCCGCCGCCGGCTCCTCCCGTCATCCGACGCATGAAAAACAACCAGACAAAAATAATGAGCAGGATGGGCCATGCGGAAAGCAAAATGTGCCAGAACGTGTCGTCCCCTTCCTGATAGCTGATTTTTGCGCTGATTGGTTTTTCGGAATTTACTTTGTCATAGAAATCGGAAAATTTGTCTGCCGAAGGGATTCTCACATATATTTTCGGATTGATACCGACTTGTTCCGTTTCGCCCGGATCGGTAAAAACCAATGGCTTCTTGTCATTCTTGACGGTTGCTTCCAATACGTTTTTCTTATTGAAAACGATCATGTTATCGAAGACGTCGTCCTTAGCCAAGCTCTGAAATTCCGTCCAGCCTAACTCTTTGGTCTCCTTGAAATCGTTCATCATAAACAGTCCTATCAGGACGAGAACGACCATTCCGTACAAGATATACGGATTAAACCGGAATTTGGTTTTATTGTTCCTTTGTGGATTCATATTTTTATTTTCTTCCATACAAGCAATTAAATGTCAATCTATATCCGGAATCCGGGTAATCGTCGAGTCTGCCCAAAGATGTTCCAGGTTGTAAAACGAACGTTGTTCGGGCAGGAAGATATGTACAAGAACCGTGCCATAATCCATCCCGATCCAGGGCGAATTGCGGTTGCCATCCATCGAGAGGGCTTTTTCCCCGGCGTCTGTCCGCGCAATTTCCCACACCGAATCGGAGAGCGATGACAATTGGTTCTGGCTATTCCCTTCACAAATAACCATATATTCACAGATGGCGCCGGAGAGTTGAGTCATATCAACCATCGTTATTTTTTTCCCTTTTTTCTCCTGCATCCCTTTAACTACGGCTTCTACAAGCGCTTTTGTTTGATTCATCCTGTTTTTTTTCGTTTCCAAGGGTACAAATATAGCCTATTATTTACAATCAACGTGGATTTTCCCTGTTTATTTACATTTATTTGCAATGAAAAGTGCACAACTGCCCCCTCCGAAATCAAAATTCCGTTACGGAAGGGAGTGGCGGAGGGTGATTCATACTGTACACCTGCGGCTGTTTGTCTGAACCACGATTTTCACAAGATTTACAGGATTCACAAGATTTTTTTTTCATATAAATCATTTAAATCATCTTGAAATCACAGTTCCGACCATCCTTTTTCAAACCTCTCTCAACACAGGCCATATCGACTGTTCGATATAAGCCATATCGAACGGCCGATACAGGCCATATCGATCGTTCGATATAAGCCGTATCGGGGGTTCAATATAAGCCGTATCGAACGGCTGACGGAGGCTGTCAGAGGGCGACGAGGTTCAGTTCGGTTCTTACTTCACGCAGTTCCTTGAGCAACACGCCGCTGCCTTTCATGCTGCTTTGCGTGCGGATGGCGAAGGTGTACAGGTTGCCTGCTTGCAACGTGGTTGGAATAAGCACCTTGAGTGTGCGCGGTTCGTTGAGGGCAACCGCCGTGACACGGATTTCATCCTGATTGGAATCAAGGAGGAAAACACCCGCAAGCGCGGTATGTGCAGCATCGCTTTCGACCTTGAGGCCGACGCCGTTCAGGGTGACAATATTGCCCATTGTGACGACCTTGTCGATAAATCCCGTAGCCTCGTCGGTAATCTGACCGATAAAGCCGTTCGTATCTTCCACGCCGTCGAACTCCACTCGCACGTTATCGCGGATATATTCGCGGAAATCATTGTCCACCATGATGCGCACTTCGGGATGAATGTTCGAGGGCAAATGTGTTTCCGTACTGTCGTATTCTCCCGGCACACGAACGCCGAGATGTACGAGGGATGTCGCAATCTTGTAGCCGTCAGCGACCAGATATTTAATCAAATCCATGGCGGCATTGAAGCCTTCTTCGATCACTTTCGGTGAGGTCGTGATATTATACACGTCCGCTTTTGAGGCAATACCGTGTATATCCAGTTCAGTTTGAAGCACTGCCTTGGCATTGTACTTCTTTTTCGCATTGGGCAGGAATGCCGGTACGAACTTTACGATGATGCGATGGTTTATATCCTTCGCGTTAAAATCTATAGCCATACAAATACGAGTTTAAATATTATTGTTAGTCACTTTTTGTTCACTCCTGCAAATGTAGGATAAATTATAACAGCAGCAAACTATTTATGAATTATTAACTATAAAAACAGTTGAATTGTGATTTTTAGCAAAGACCTAACCCGTTTTCAAAACCTGTTAGGTCTCGGCAGGATGTATCTTCCCGTGTCGTTCAAGATTGCGCCGCTAACGCGGCGCCTTTTGTTCCGTGCATCTGTTCCGTGGGTTAAAACACCACGGCTACCAGGATATTGCCACTAACGCGGCACGAGCTTTTTGTATGATGGACGGCGTTTATTTTAGAAAAGACATTCCATATCTTCAAGATATGGAATGTCTAAAAAACCAGCTCTGAAAGAGCGTCGAGCAATAGCACAGGGCAACGCCCTGTGAACGATGCCTGTCGATAATTTGCGCCCTGAAAGGGCATTAGCCGTTGCTTTCGCCCTTTCAGGTGGGGTGGCATAAATCGGAGTTGATTCAAAAATAAGCGCCATCCATCACGCAGAAGGTTCGTGCCGCGTTAGCGGCACTATCTTGGTAGCCGTGGTGTTTTAACCCACGGAACAAATGCACGAAAAAAAATAGCGCCGCGTTAGCGGCGCAATCTTGAACGACACGGGAAGATGTCAATCAAAGAAATCGAACAAATAAAAGATTCCTCATTCCATTACACTCCATTCGGAATGACAATATCGTACAAGTAGAACGATGATGGAAGAAAGGCGGCTTCGCATCATTTCTTCCATCATCTGACCATAAAAAAACGAGAGTCATTCCGAACGAAGTGAGGAATCTTCCGCAGCATGTCTATGTATTCATCCCTGAACATCTGTAATTCAATATTGCGCCGCTAACGCGGCGCTGTTTCTTTTCAAACATATCGTTTTCCGTGGGTTAAAACACCACGGCTACCAAGATGTTGCCACTAATGTGGCAAAAAGTGACGCGCTACTACCCATCGTTACAAAGGAGGGGTAGCGGGGGAAAGAAAAGACATTCCATATCTTCAAGATATGGAATGTCTAAATCAAGACCTAACAGGTTTTTAAAACCTGTTAGGTCTCGTTCATCCCAACGCCGCGTAAAAAGAAGGCCAACGGCCTTATATTGAATCCTTGAATGAAAGTAGCAGGTATTCTTCCGCCTCAACATTCCACAGTCCATTGTGCGCTGCGCATAAACGGTGCAGTTCGGCATAGAGCGGATTGTCTTTTCCTTTGACTTCAAATTCGGTGATGGCGGTCAGGGGCATTTGGATATGCGTATATATCAGTTTCTTTCCGCCGGGAATAGAAGGCAGGTTCAGGGTAGTGTCGATGACAGCGTTGATTCCGCCGATGTGCGTCACCAAACCGGCGGGGTCGAGGCCTGCCCCCATCATGGACAGCGCTTCTTTCATATCATCGGTATTGCCGCCGCTGGTGCCTACGACATGCGTATAAGCGTAATGCACGTTGTAGAAGTTGAACGGCGCCTTGAAATCGGTTTTGGCGGGGCCGGCAAAGAAATTGAGGCAGCCATCGAACGCCAATAACGCATCGGCCTGCTCTACAATGGGCGCTACGGGGGCGAAAACGAACACGTCGTCGAAACCTTTGCCGTCGGTCATGGCGCGTAATGTCTCTACGGGGTTCGGAAGGGCGCCAGTATTCACATAAGCCAGTTCGATGCCGTTTTTTGCGGCGGTTTCGGGGCTGTACAACAATTCGGCACGGTCTAAACGTGTCTGGTCAATATCGGTCACAACGATAAACTTGGGCTTCCGGTCGGTGCGGTGAATCGCATAATTGATGGCGGCAAGTCCCATCGGGCCTACGCCGGCAAGAATCGCCATATTCCCGCCCTCTTTAATCTCCATTTGATGCTTGTACGAGCCGGGTGTCGTATGGTAATTGGCGTGCATCGCTCCGATGACACAGGAAAGCGGTTCGGCCAGGGAGGCCGGATAATAGCCTTTCCCTGTGTAATTCAGCAAACAACCGTTTTCCATCACCTCGTTCGGAATGATGACGTAGGTAGCATCCCCACCGATGTATTGGTAGGAATATCCCGGTGCGCCCAGGATGCCGACGGGGCTGTCCGCATAGTTCAGGGCGGGTTGGATGGAAAATTTATCTCCCGCCTTAAAAGCGTGGCTCCACTTGCTCCCGACCTCCACCAATTCACCGGCAAACTCATGTCCGATGATGACCGGATTCTCAGCAATATCCCGTGGGACACGCTTGTGAATATCGGCTTCGTGTGTAGCTTTGTAGGACGACATGCAAATACTGTCGCTCACCACTTTTGCTACTATCTCATTTTCTTTTACCTGCGGCAAATCGAACGCTTCCAAGCGGAGGTCGTTTTTACCGTATAATCTGACTGCATTTGTTTTCATCTTGTTGAACATTTTTTAGTTAGTTAATCATTACCTGACCGCCGGTAACGGGTAGCGCCTGACCTGTTTCGCAGGTCTGGTCTATCAGATAAAGCGCTGCTTTAGTGACGTCTTCGGGGCTGGTTCCTTTCTGCAAAGGCACCTGGTTCATATAAAACCTGCGTACATCTTCGACCGTTTTGGCGCCGGGCACTTTTCCTGCGTGCAGGTATTGCAAAAACAGCCCGTTTTCGGGATTCGACCAGAGGGGGCCTTCGTAGAAGTTTCCGGGGCAGATGGAATTTACCTTGATGCGGAAGGGCGCCAATTCCAGTGCAAATGACTGGGTCAGACCAACTCCGCCGAATTTTCCACCGGCATAGGCGAAGTTCGCTTTGGAGCCGCGTAATCCCGACTTGGAATTTATCTGGATAATATCGCAGTAATTTTCAGGTGCATAGTTGTTTTGCAGTTTCATGACACGGGAAGCCGCTTGTGCACAGTAAAAATAAGCGTTGTAATTGATTTTCGTGACAAACTCGAAACTTTCGGGTGTCATTTCTTCTAATCCACCGGCGCGTAAAACACCTGCATTGCTGATAAATACATCCAATCCGCCGAAATTGGATACGGTTTCGTGCAATAAGTTCCGCAGACTCTCCGGTTCGGCGACGTTGGTCTTGACAAAGATGGCGCGGTTGCTTTTGGACATCCCGTTGAGGTTTTCGGCGGTTGCTTTTCCGGCAGTTTCGTTCAGGTCGGCGACTACGATATTTGCCCCTTCCTTTATCAGGCATTTGGCGATTCCTTCGCCGAAACCCTGCGCGGCGCCGGTGATGATGATGGTTTTGTTTTCCACCCTTCCCGAAGCCTGACCGGCGCTGACTTTGCGACGGTAATTCTCTACTTCCCAATTATCTATAAAACTGATCTGCGCCTGTGTCATCGGATGTTCGCCGCCAAAAGACTGTGCCAGGCGGGCGATTTTCATCATGTCTTCATACACGTCGAGGATGGTATCGCATCCGGCGGCGTTATCGCCCACGGCTACCAGTCCGATACCTTTAATCAATAACACTTTAGGCGTATGACCGTTCTTTTCGATGTATGCGTTTATGGCCTGTTCCGCTTGGGCGAGCAAAGCCTCTTTCGTTTCTTCGGCAAGATAGATATACTTTGATTTACAATATACTATGATGTCGGGAGAAAACGGCGTTGCAATTTTGGCAAACTCCTTTTCGGAAGACGTAAACGCTTTGATTAGGCTATTGTTACGTATTTTCAACGTTTTAAGACCCTGTTCACTGAGCATCATCCGGATGGCGGGGATTATTTCCTGAGCGCAGTCGCAAACAGGTTCGCTGCCAATCGTTTGTTCGATGGCGGCAGCCTTTTCGATGGCGCTTATCACCCGCTCATAGATCACTTCCGCTTCTTCGGTAGTGTCGGCGCCGACAAAGATGCCGTGATTTTGCAATAACAAAATGGCCGGTTCTTTGTTGAATTTGGCACGACAGGCTTTGATGCGGTTTTCCACTTCTTTAAAAAGGGTATAACCGGGGTCGGTATAGGGAACATAAACCGCTTCGTCCCCAAAGAGTCTGGCGGTTTCGGTTTCGGCATTCCGGCTGCACATCAGGCCATTGACGGCGGTGGGGTGCAGGTGAATGATAAAACTGAAGTTCAATGCGTTGTGCATCGACGTTTCGACAGACGGCCGCCGGTCTTTCGTCAGACAGGCGGCAGCGAGGTCGTTCTTCACTTCTTCTTCGCGTGCTGCGGCATCGCTGCTGTATGTTTTCTCGGAAATAACGTTCAATTTCGCCCGGTCAAGAATGGCAAAACCGTCTTCGGTAATCGTTGCCAACGAACAGCCGCTGGCTTTGACCCACAGTTTTTCGTCATTCTTGTACGACGTATTTCCCCCACCGGCAATCACATAACGATTGTCGCGGCCATATTTTTGCGATATTTGAATTAATTGTTCTATTTCTTTCATTCTTATTTATCTAAACATTCAAAAAATATTCATAATCAACGGTGAATCACCGATTGAATCAATTGGTTTCCCTGGCGGATATAGTTTTCGCGTCCGGCAATGTCGGCTTGTCCCAACGAATCGACGTAACCCTGTTTTCCGTTTCGGACAAGTTCCTGATGGGCAGCCACAACACAAGCCCCGTCGTAATTAATCCGTTTCAGCCGTTCGGTCAGGGGCGTTCCGCCCCGTGCAAACAGTTCGATGGGTTCCATGGCAGGCGTGTTGTGCTCGCTTCCGAAAGTCACCACAAATCCATTTTCATGCAGATAGCCTGCGTACTTCTCCAATGTTTCGACACTGTTGCGGGTGGTGATAAATTCCACCGAATAGATACCCCTTTGTTTCAGTGTTTCAGCCGTTTTGACCACGTCCTGTTCAAAGTCGGTAAACTTCCCGGCGGCATCGTCGGCGAGGAACGGGTAGGTGGGAATGCCGCCTGCGGCTAAGATGATTTCCTGCACAGTCTCTAACGGCAGAAACGCTTTCGGGTCTTCGGCGACAAAGGCGGCGCCTCCCGCTTTGAGCAGGTTTCCACGGATTTCATTTTCGACGGCAGCATGGTTGCTAACGTCTGATTTCAATGCCTTTCCACCGAACAGCGTTTGGAAAAACGCGCCAATCGCTGCTGCATCATTGTTCAGATGGCGGTATGCTTCTATGCGTAAAGCCTTGGCCAGATGGCGTTCGCGGATGGAACCTTTCGTGAGGTCTTTTTCTATCCGACTGAAATCCAACTTAAAGCCGGCATGAGATGCGTTTAAAACCTCATTGAGTTTGGCGCACATCGTTTTTACCTGCGCGTTGGATTCTGCACGGACGTTTGCCAGTTTCGTGGCAAACGGTTCGGGAAGATTCACCGGATAGCTTAATCCTTTTCCGCTAAGGTAAGTACGACCGGGATTATTCGGGTCGTTCACCCGGATGCCTTCCGCCTGGTCGGCTTCCTGCAAACTGATAAATTCAATATTGAACAGCGGGAATAAATTCCGCGCCCTTGCGCCATCATTCCATTCCTGATAGCCGTCCATTGAGTAAAAGTCGTTGATTCCAACGACTTTTACATTCTCTTGGGCCGCCCTGTCCAACGCATCCGTTAATTTATCGAATGCGCTGAAAGAAAAAGGCGTATGCAGGTGAGCATTTACATTCTCGTACATAAGATTATCTGTTAAATTCCTTTTTTTGCGCGGCGGATTTGTTCCGGCTCGGTGAAGTTGTGTACAGGGACATAACCTTGGAGCGGGACAATCTTTTCGTGGATGGCATCAATGAAACTTTCGGGCTGCGGGAAGAAAGCGTATTCCAACTCGTAAGCCGGTGTAATCCAGTTGCGTGAGCCTAATACTACGGGAGGCGCATCGAGGTCGTCGAAGGCTAATTCGGT
>JAISJX010000062.1 GCA_031261145.1 Tannerella sp. | reverse complement strand
GGATACTACTTTCCCAATAAAAAATTGAAATTCAAAGCGCAAGCCGAATACTTGTACAATGAAATTACGACTTCCGCCCATTCACAATCCGTATTTGTTGATCTGGAGATTAATTATACGCATAAACGATTGGAATACGCTTTGGCCTGGAATAATATATTGAATCAGAAGGAATATGCCTATACCCTTTACAACGGATTGGACACGTACCAATACAACTACCGTTTAAGACCGCAAAGCATACTTGCTTCGGTCATTTTCAAATACTAAACGGTCGGATTGTTGATTCGGCGCCTTTTTTTCAGAATGCTTCGCGGTATTTGTTTTCCTCTTTATCTTCGAGGATATTGAGGTAACTTTTGTAGCGGGATTCGCTGATATAATGGTTTTTGACGGCTTGCAATACGGCGCAGCCGGGTTCGTGGCGGTGGGTGCAGTTGTGAAAACGGCAGTCGGCGGAATGTTTGAATATTTCGGGAAAATAATGCGCTACTTCAACACCTTCCATCTCGATGGTTCCGAATCCTTTAATTCCTGGGGTATCAATCAGATAACCGCCATCGGATAAGGGAATCATTTCGGAGAAAGTAGTCGTGTGCATTCCTTTTTTGTGATATTCGGAAATAACGCCTGTTTTTAGATGGGAGCCGGGCAGCAAATAATTGATAATGGTAGATTTGCCGACGCCTGAATGTCCTGATAACAAGGTGATTTTATTTGTAAGTATCTCGCGTAATTCCTCTAATCCTTCGCCGGTCAGGGCGCAAATGGCGAAACAGGAATAACCGATGGACGTGTAGAGGCGCATTAACCCGTCCATATATTCGACGTCACCTTCATCGTACCGGTCAATTTTGTTAAAAACAAGTTTGACAGGGATTTGATAGGCTTCGGCGGTTGCGAGGAAGCGATCGATAAAGACGGTAGTAGTCTGCGGATAATTCACAGTTACCACTAACATCGCCTGATCGATATTGGCTGCCAAAATATGCGCCTGCTTGGACAAGTTGGAAGAACGGCGAATCATATAATTCTTCCGTTCTTCGATAACTGTAATAAAGGCGGTACCTTCATTATTTATCTCAATGCGAACCCGGTCGCCAATCACTACCGGGTTCGTGCTTTGGATATTTTTCAACCGGAAGTTGCCTTTGATTTTGCATTCAACCAACTGTCCGTCCTCTGTGCGGACAGAGTACCAACTACCGGTATTTTTGATAACAAGGCCGTGCATAAGCAATTACACGGTCATTATTTCTTTTTCCTTTGCGGCAAAGAGTTCGTCCACTTTTTTGATATACCGGTCGTGGCTTTTTTGCATATCAGCTTCGGCATCTTTCTCGACATCTTCGGAGACGCCATCTTTCACGCTTTTCTTCAATAGCTCAATGGCGTCGCGGCGTGTGTTGCGGATGCTGATTTTTGCATTTTCGGCCTCTTGTTTAGCCTGCCTGGCCAAAATCCGGCGGCGTTCTTCGGTAAGCGGCGGAATGCCCAAACGGATTACTTCACCATTGCTTTCGGGGGTGATGCCTACTTCGGAATTGATAATAGCCCTTTCGATTTCTTTCAGTAAAGGCTTCTCCCAAGGCGTGATAAGCAACGTTTTGGCATCCGGCGTATTGATGGATGCCACATTCGCAAGCGGTACCAAGTTACCGTAATAAGGAACTCGGACGCTATCCAATATTTTTGGATTGGCTTTGCCGGCGCGGATACGCGCCAAGTCTTCGTCTAAAAAGGCAATTGTCGATATCATTTTCCCTTCAGCCTTTTTCAAGATAGATTGAACATCTGTCATGGTTTGTTTATTTTTAGTTTATATCTTATTTAATGAAACAAAGATAGTTTTTTTATTTTAATTATGCACAATTGTCCCGATTTTTTCTCCATTAATTATTTTTTTCAGGTTTCCGATGGTGTCCATATCGAAAACGAGCAACGGCAGATAATTATCTTTACACAGGGTGATTGCCGTGAGATCCATCACTTTAAGTCCCTGTGCATACACTTCGTCGAAAGTTATATCGTCATATTTGACGGCTGCCGGATCTTTTTCCGGATCGGCGGTGTAGATTCCGTCCACGCGGGTGCCTTTCAGCATCACGTCGGCTTCAATTTCGATGCCACGCAAACAGGATGCCGTGTCGGTGGTAAAGAACGGATTACCGGTGCCGCCGGCGATGATGACCACATGCCCTTGCTGCATCAGTTCGATGGCGCGCCATTTGTTATAATACTCCCCGACAGGCTCCATGCGGATAGCTGTCAGTACGGTCGATTTTACCCCGACTGAATTTAATGCCGAATTGAGCGCCAGACTGTTAATGACAGTAGCCAGCATCCCCATCTGGTCGCCTTTGACGCGGTCAAAGCCTTTGGCCGCTCCGCTCAGCCCGCGGAAAATATTTCCGCCGCCGATGACAATCCCGATTTGGACGCCTGCCTCCGCAACCTCTTTGATTTGCGTCGCATATTCATTCAGGCGAACTTCGTCAATCCCGTATTGCTTGCCTCCCATCAGCGATTCACCGCTTAGTTTCAGGAGGATTCGTTTATATTTACTCATCTCATATCTGTTTTCAAGTGCAAATATATAAAATTGAGCGATACAAAAGGAAAAAATCTTGAAAAAACAGAGAAATCGGGAATAATAAGTGTGTTTATACTAAATGTAATTTTCCGAATCTTTCAATTATTCTGCCACAAACTTCACCTGAGTTCCTTTTTTCCGGACTTTCTGCGCTAATTCGTAGCTCCGGTTTTTCACTTTACCGGTGATAAATTCGGGAATGTTGTATGATTTCATGAAACGATGGTAAAATCCGGTGTCTTTCTGTGGTAACAGGAAGGGTTTGGATTCGTTTCCTTCGGCATCTATATGGGCTATATACAGACGGGTGTATAGACCGTCGATTCGCCGGCTGCTGAATATCAACCAGCGGCTGTTGCTGCTCCATGAATGATAACTCTCTACGTCGCCGGAATTAAGAATTTCCAGCGGTCGGTTCTCGTTTGTGGCAAGATTGCGGATATAAAGGTCGGCATCCTTGTGCCAGATGGAAAAATTCCCGTATTCCGACAGGGTATAAATCAAGTGGTTTCCATCGGGCGAAACGCGGGGGAAGGATACGCTTTTCCCCTGCGACGGCGCATGAAAGAGCGTATCGGTGACCGCCCCGAAGCGGCGGGTTTCCGGGTCGAACGTGATGGCGCACAGGCTGTATTTCACTTCCTCGAAAGCGTGAGGCATCGGGCGGGCGACGGCGGAACAGAAGTATAAGGTTTTTCCGTCGGGCGAGAATGTCGGGAACGTTTCAAAATCCTTTTCGGAGAACAGCGCGGCGGTTGTAACAATCTCATGTTTCTCTATGTCATAGACGACTACATCCGATGCTTCGTCATATACTTCGATCCGGTTCGGGTGGTTGATATGGTAAGACTGCATGATTTTATTGACGGAGAAGGCGACGTACCTGCCGGAAGGATGCCATGAAGGATAGACGAGCGAGGAGATTATCTGTTCCGTTTTTGCGTTCAGTTTCTCAATTTTATCTCCGTTGATGAGCAGGGTTCCGGGATACGTTTCGCGTATATGAAAGAGCATCCGGGTGGGATCCTGCATACAGAAAGAATGGCAGTTCATGCAGTTATTCCGTGTCATTTTGTTTTCGATAATGGCGCTTTCCAAGAAATTTTCGAGGTTTCGCTGATAAATTCCCATGCTGTTCCACAGGGCATAACCGGGTTCAATCAACCGATAGGCGACGTAAGGGTCTATCGGTTCTTCGGCTACGTGAATATGGAAGGGCGCATACATGAGCCATTCCTCTTTTTTTTCACAGATGGTGACCGTTATGGAATTGCCTGTTGCGACGTTTAGCAGTTTTTTCCACCGGGCGGCGGGAAGGGTAAATTGTCCGTTTTTCGCTTTGACGACGAACGTCTGTTCGTTGAAGGCAAAAGCGGCGTAAGCCTCTCCGTCCGGCGCGGTCAGCGCAAAGTTCAGCGGGGCGATGTTCGGGGGGATGGTTGTTTCCGCATAGTCGGGAAATATGTTGGGCAAATAGTCCACCGATTTTCCGCCGGGCAGCGTATGCGTACAGGCGATAAACGTCCAAGCCAATGTTATATAAGCTACTATCTTTTTCACAATGTTCTTATTTATACAGATGATAATACCAGTATGTATTACTATACGAGCGTTTTAACTGTCCTTGAAGGGCGCGTGTGTCATTCTTATGGGAGGCCATCAGGTTCCTGAATCCGGTAAAATGGTGTACGGTAGCCTCCGGAATGTCGAAGCGTTTATAATAGTCCGGCTCTTTGACGGACAGCATGAGAACGGCTTCCTGAAAACTGACGGGCAATGCGGGCAGCACTTCGGTGCCGTAATACGTTTCTATCATCGTCCGGAAGGCATCTAAATCTTTTTCAAGCAGGTAAATGGCTCCGGCATATTCGATGGCTACAGGATCGGATGGGTTTGACGCGGCGATTTGCTGTAAATCCATATCAAGCCCATCGATTTTTGAGATATAATTCTTTGTCAGCGACCGTTTTTTTGCGCCCAGCAAAGGGTCTTCCGCTACGACAGCATCGTTGTACAGGAATTTCCGGTGCGCTTTAGCCCAATTCCGGTAACTGAATGTATGTTCCAATATGTCTAAATATTTTTCTGCCACCGGGTAAGCGCCATAAATCAGGTTGGTTTGTACCAATCGCTGAAGCATCCGCGGATTTTCGGCGCTCACAAACGCCTCGAACGCCATCTTTTGCGAAAGGGCGATGTGGTTCATGGTGAAATAAATATCGCTCAGCAGAACAGACGAATATACAGATTGATCCCACGGCATCAAGATTCCTTTCGCTCCTGCCTGTTCATAGAAAAACAGTTTGTCGCCTAAAACACCTTGTTGCGCCAAAGCTCTGTTTACATAGCAGATGGAAAGATAGTTTGCCTGCGTTTCCTGACTTCGTTTCAGGATTTTATCCCATTGTTCCGTACGGCTGTAATAATCTAATTCCGCTATCAGGTATGCCCCGTCTTTCACGTCATACTGCGACAGTCCCCATACACAGACGACGGCAACGCATCCGATTTGAAACAGACGCTGAACCAGTAAATGTGTTTTTCTGATTTTCACTCGTTTCGAGGAAATGCAGGCAAGCAGAATCAGCAATAACAGGGCGAGCCAAGGGAAGTAAATGACCATGCGGGGTTGCATATTGTGGACATAATAGTCATCCGGCAGAAAAACAAAACGATAAGCCCCGTATATCGAACCATATACACTGCTAACTCCGATAAGCAACGCTTCTATCCAGAATAGCATTACGAAGTAATCGTGCGGTGATTTTTTCAGTAATTCATAGATAGATACGGATATAGTGTATAACAGATACACCGGGCCGGCTAAATAGAACAATGCGCCGATCAGCAACAGATGGATGATACACCGGTGGATAAAATCCTTAATGCTAAGGGATAGCCAAATAGCGATCAGCATCAGCAGGTAAGCCACCGTTCCATAAGGCTGGTAATTGTAATCTGCATGAACCAATAATAATGTTACGACGGGCAGCAGGCTTAGAAAGAATAGATAACCGTTTGGTTCAATTCGTTTTACCACGCAATGTGTCAGCCAACCGATGCCGGTCAGCCAACCTGCCGTCACGGCGGCGCCAACGTAAGGCAGCAGGTAAAACTGAACAAGGAATCCGGACAGGAGCATGGCCGGTTTACCCGGACAGAAAAATTGGTCGGTAAGGTAATAGCCTGTGTTCCGGAATAATTGATTTTGCTCCCGGTTATAAAAGTGATATTCGCCGTAAACCTGTAGGAATACAAACAATATAACGTAAAGAGCTATCCAGAAAAACGCCGTTTTATATTTCATCTTCACCTGCATGGTTGTTTTGACAGTTGGAATACTTATAGAAAAAGACAAAAGAGTTGCGTTGTCCACAACCCTTTTGTTTATTGGAAACCTCTGAAAACGTTTTTTCCATTCTTGCCGGTATCGGAAAATCCGGTTTTCAGAGGTATTCTTCATTCTGTTATTACGGTTTATTCGGGTTCGGATCCGGTAATGGTAAGAACCCTTTCAACGGCAGATGAGTATCTCCGTAATAATTCTCGTTTCTCTTATTCGCCGGCACCCAGAATATGGGAGTCGTGAAGTTATCGTAATCAACTACCGCCTTGTAGCTCTCGGAATTGTTCTGTTGCTCATCATTCGGATATCTCATACGCTCAAGAGGAACTCCATACGTAATGCCATTAACTACTATTTTCTCTAATTTCGGATGGCGCGTTCTACGTAATTCCGCATACAGTTCATAGATTCCCAAGAGATTAAAATGGACATACTTTTGTTGCATGATAATTTCCATTTTATCATCTTCGGTAGCCGGCGCTGCCTCGTATTCCGCTTTGATTTTATCGGCAAAGCGATTGATGACGGCGTCAGAAGGCTTTACGGGGTCAAAGACCCGCTTATAATCCTCATTCGGGAACAAGTCTGTCGTAAACGGACTGTATCCGTTGACCTGATACCAGAAGTCCGTAGAATGAATGACGGCATCCCTTATATGCTCCGATGGTGATTTTCCGGTCGAAGCCAGGTTTTTGAGTTCTATTTCGGCAAGAAACAGGTCATTCTCCGCTAATGAGTTGAAATATTGAGGAATATTCCCGTAGATGAAGGTGGAAGCATTATACGTGGAATATTGGTTTCGACTCCATGTTTCAATTGGACGGGGTCTGGTAGCCATCAATCTGAATGTCAAACCGGGACCGTTATCGAAGCCCAACATATCACTTGTTGGGTTGGGATTGAGGGTTGAAGTTGGCCAGTACGGATAGGCAGCATCATAATTCTGCGTCGTGCCGACAAAGGTCAACGGGTCGTTTTTCGTAGCCTCGTAATAACGGGTTGGCTGCGCGATTACCGGCAGACGCGGATCATCTTCGCCGGTTTCATCATAAGTCACATCGCCATAGTTCATCCGCTGCATAATAATATTCGGAATCACAAGGGCATACGCCTGTTCATACAATGCACGTGCATACAGTCCACCGCCTTCAGCCTGTATCGTATTCCCGTTTTTATCGGTAGCCGGCCAGATAAAGTCGGTAGTCGGCAGGTTGGTAATCGCGCTTTGGATATGCTTCTTTGCGAACTCTGGATTGACGCCGGAGATTCTCACCCCGTGTCTCAACCGGATGGCATTGATGTACTGTACCCATTTCCGGATATCTCCCCCCAATGCGATGTCCTGCAAGGCAAACGACTGTTTCGCCTTATCACTCATTGCATTATACGCTTCGGGTAATTTGGTGGTCAGTTCGGCCAATTCATCCAATACGTCATCATAAATATCTTCCACGTTATCATATTTCGGGTAGAAAACACCTTTTGTCCCCTGGAATGCTTCCAGATAAGGTATTTTGTCAAAAACATCCACCTGCTGCAATCCAACCACATCTTTAATGATGGTGGCGCATAGAAAGAACAATTCGACATCGGATTTTGTCTGACCGGATAACGATTCGATTTCATCTCGAATCAATCCCCAGTTCTTCAAATCGGTATAATACCATCCGAACCGTAATACCGGGCGAACATTAACGTCCCAATCACCGGTACCCGTATAATTATCCCACTCACTAAAACCGGAAGCATCACTGGGATGAGGTCTGCGTACTGCAATCTGGGCGTATCCCGGAATTCCGAATCCGCCGTTCCAACTCCACCACCATTCGCCGTAGTCTAATTTATAGAAACGGGAATCAATCATTTGCGTAAACATGCCGGGGATGATTTCCTCCGGTTTGGGACTGTGCTGTTCCGGATCTTGCCATTCTTTATCCAACCGGTTTTCACAAGCAACAATCAAAAACAAAACACCGACAAACAAAAATATACTATATTTGAAAATTTTCATACGATTTATTTTTACGGTTAGAAACTAAAATTGATACCAAAACCATAGGTTCGGATAGTAGGAATATATGACTGTTCCTGATAACTGGCTGTACCGCTGGTACCTAATGTCGATTCGGCATCTACATTCGGCAACGTTTTGTACAGATAGAACAGGTTACGGGCAATGGCTTGGACGGTAACCTTCTCCATTTTCACTTTCTTTGACCATTTAGACGGCAATGTGTAGCTTAATGCGAGTTCGCGGAGTTTGATATAATCATTTTTATACAAAGCATCCCGCTGAAACGCATCGCTCATATCACTGATGTAAGACTGGTAGTACGAAGAGGAATTAGCGATCTGGTCGTTGGGAACCGATTTTCCGTCAACGACTTTCACACCCGGCAAAATAAGTCCGTTGTGATACACCGTACCATCTCTGGCATCCGCCGGGGCAGGCTGATTATGTTCCCATTTCACCCTCTCACCCGAAGTATTTATATAATAGGCTAATCCTCCATGTGCTTCATCTCTATATTTCAATGTGTTCGTGCTCAAGCCTAACCCTGTCAGGTAATAGTTTGAATAGGAGAAGATACTTCCGCCGAATTTATAATCCAACCCTGCATACAGGCTCAATCCTTTCCAGAAGAAAGTGGTGGTGAGACCACCCAGAAAATCGGGATTGATATTTTTGTTGATCGGCGTCATTTCCTTCGTGTCCATACTATATAAGCCGTTCGAGCCAACGATTCTGTTGCCCTTATCATCTTTCACATAGTCATACATCAGGATTTCACCCATCCGTTTTCCTTCTTCGGCAACTACGGTATATCCGCCGCCACCCAGCGGCTTACGGGTGATTCCCGGATATAACTTGACAACCTTGGAATATTGATTTGCTGCGGTGAAGGTAACATCCCATCTGTACGTCGGCGTAACGATCGGTGAATATTTGGTGTACAACTCATATCCCCAGTTTCTTACATTACCGGCATTGATACGAATGTTGTTTGCTCCAACAGTCGAACTCAAGGGTACGCCCATGATCTGGTCATATACATTATTATTATAGAATGAGAGATCGACTTCGAGCTTGCTCTGGTCTAACATCCTCAGATTAAATCCGGCT
>JAISJX010000026.1 GCA_031261145.1 Tannerella sp. | reverse complement strand
TTCTTTGTAACCTTCCATTGGTTTGATAACAATAGGGGGAGCAATAAAAGAACGGTGCACCCGACCCGTTGTTAATTGCCTACAAGAAGGTTTATATACCTATTACAGATATATTACGGGAGGAACACCGTTATAACTACTGCAAGTAAAGGATACAAGTTCGCCCGTCATTAGACGGACCGTATCCAACTTCTTGTAAATACAATTAACAGGGGCAAACATAAGGAATTTTTTTGATAGGATGTTAAGGTATCGGAATATTTTGTCGATTCTATCACGTTAAGATATTGGACCTGTAACCCTTGGTGACGTGTCGTCACAGCCTCCAGTGACGTGACGTCACCAAACCCCTGCGTTTTGTTCTTTTGACGATTGTCTAAATTTCTTTTGACAATTGTTGAAATCATTTTCGACAATTGTTTAATTTTCTTTTGACAATTGTCGAAAGAATAAAACGCATACGTATTTTACGTAGATAAAAACAGGTAAAATTACGTATTGCAGAGGCTGATTATTCTTTGTAACTTTGTAAAGCAGCCTGGGGATAAATTCCGGCAATGTTTTGATGTAGTTCATAATTATCAATACTAACTTTTAAATTTAAGACTATTGAATAGTAAATGATGAATAGATATCTTGGAATGCTTTTGCTTGTCTTTATGGTCTCATGTGCAGGCGGATGCAAAAAGGAGCCGAACAATTTTGAATTTAGCGTGGATGAAAAGAAAATCGTTATATCCTTAACAAAAGTTCAGGATGAGATTTTTGACATTCAGGCCGATGTGTTTGCTCCCGACGGCAGCAAAACACATTCCGACTGGAGGCTCGACTATCCGGTGTATCGTTTCGATTGCGCTGATATAACAGGAGACGGCATGCCCGAAATAGCGGTTGGCGTAATTAAAGCAACACGATTTGACCCTATCGTACGGAAGCGGTTGTTTTTATTTAAGTTGTTCGACGGCTGCTATGTGAGACCCTTGTGGTTAGGCTCGAAAGTATCATTGCCTTTGGTGGATTTCAGGTTGGTAAATGACGGCAAGGAACCACGCATACGAACCATCGAACAAGAAGGCGATAATTCCTTTGTAGTTGCAGAATACGTGTATAAAACATTTGGAGTAGAGTGGAAAGGTTACCTGAAAAGGGGACTGACAGCGGAAGAAGCGGAATATCAATTAAAAATTAAAAAAATTAAAAATTATGGAAACTAAGTTATCACTGACAAACGTTCTGATACTGTGCGTAAGCATAGTATTAATGACTGCCTGTCAACAGAAAAAACAGACGAGGGACGCTCCGGCAGAGGTATCAACGGAAATAACGACCAACGTCATGACGCCTTTGGATATAAGCAACCTGAATATTGATGCGTTGGACCTCAATCAAAATATCAACAACTTTTCGTTGCAAGACTTGCGCATCCTGCGCAATCTGGCGTATGCGAAATACGGATATTTGTTTATAAAAGCCGAACTGCGCGGCTATTTCACCGCGAATACCGACTGGTACGAAGACCGTATGATGAAACGATGGGAAGCGGAAGAAGAGAACCCAAAGATAGCTCCCATTAAGCTTACCGAAGAGGAAACGGCCTTTATGGAAAGAATAGACAAGCGGATTGCCGAGTTGAAGAAGGAAGACTATGTGGAAGTAGAGGGCAACAAGGTGGCTAATCCCAATAATATTGTAAACTTGTTTCAATTCCGGAACCTGTCTTCAGAGTTTACGCAAAAACTGTACCGGAATAATGCAGTCATTGCACCAAGCAAAAACATACAGTTGTTTCACATATACGAAGAGAACGACTACCACGAAATTCCTAATTTTATAACCACCGACCTCATGCTACAGGCTTTTCACATGTATTTTTCGTACACCCTGAAGTTTTTGGAGCAGGAAAAATTTATTCCTGCCATCCAAGAACTAAGCTACGCCCTGTATCAACTTTCGATGAAAGAAGCTAACGCTTCCGAGGGTGAGATGAAAGATATTGCCCTCTACAATGCAGTATTTTATGCTATTCCTTATTATTTGCTGAGTGGAAAGAAAGTGGAAATACCGGTAGAATACAAAGCGCTCTATGAAGAAGAACTTCAGCATATAGCCGGGAAACAGGACGTTTCAAGCCGCTTTCTCGATTTCGATGGATTCTCTTACAGCCAATTCAAGCCTCGCGGACACTATACGCGCAAGGAGGCGCTGAGCCGCTACTTCATGGCCATGCAATGGCTTCAGCTTGCGCCCTATTGTCGCGAGAACGAACAGCAACTGAAAGACGCCGTTTTTGTGGCCGCCTTGCTTAATTCGGCTGCCTCTTCCAACGGCAAATCCTTGATGGAATTGTATAAATCGGTGTTCGAGCCGGTGGTGTTTCTTGTAGGCGAACCCGATAATTTGTCGGTGATGGACATTGCCGAATATCTCAATAAAGAGAAAATCCGGACTACAACAGCGGCCTTGCAAGGTGAAACCATCGAACAGGTAAACCGGTTGCTGATAGAAACGGCTAAAACGCGCAACCGGATCGCGTCCCAAATAAAACTCAATTGCCACGATAAAATCAACTTTATGCCGGCCCGCTATTTGGTGGATAACGAAATTATTCAGGAATTGGTGGACATTCAGGCCAATGCCAAAAGAGCTTACCCCAAAGGCTTGGATGTGTTTGCGACTTTTGGTTCGAAACCGGCAATGGATATTTTATTGAACATCTATCACGACGACAAGGAATGGGATAAGTACTTGCCCAATCTGAAAACACTTCAAAATAAATTCAACAAATACGATGAATGGAATGCCTCGGTTTACAATAAATGGATAGAGAGTTTGCTGACCTTGCAACACACCGATAAATCCTGTCCGGTATTTATGCAATTACCGTCGTGGGACGTTAAAAACCTCAATACCGCCCTCGCTTCGTGGACAGATTTGAAACACGACGCCATTTTGTACAGCGAACAGCCTGTGGCATCAGAATGTGGCGGCGATGGTCCCCCCGACCCCATTACCGTAGGTTACGTGGAACCGAACATCGCCTTCTGGGAAAAGTTGGGCGAATTACTAACCCTCACCGACAAATTACTGACAAGGAACAATCTGATGACCGACGAACTGAAATCGCGGACAGAGCAACTGACCGATAAGGTGAAGTTCTTACTTGCAGTGAGCAAAAAAGAATTGAAAAAGACAAAGCTGACGGAGGCTGAATACAATACCATCGCTTATTTTGGAGCAAATATTGAGTACTTCACCCTTTCGGTGATTGACCCTGACATAACGCCGGACCGTTGGGGACTCGTAGAAGGTCCCGATAAATCGATCGCAGTAGTGGCGGATGTTTTCACTCGCAATATTAATGGTTGCAATAAAAACGGAGTTTTGCTCGAAGCCGTAGGAAATGCCAACAACCTTTTTGTGGTAGTGGAGATAGAGGGCAATTTGTATCTTACCAAAGGAGCGGTATTCAGCTACTACGAATTTGTAAACTCCAGCCGCCTCACCGATGAAGAATGGCAGGAGATGCTTGAAAAGAACAAGGCGCCCCGAATACCTGAATGGATGGATATTATCACAGTTAACATAGCGCCTGGAGACAACGAGCGGATTACTTACAGTTCGGGGTGTTTAAAGAGGTTATGCAGATGCGTATAATCCCATTGATTCTACTGTTCATACTCAGTTCATGCGCCGAGCATGAACTGAGTATCTGCTTTACCGGCGATTTGTTGTTAGACCGTGGCGTTCGTGAACAAATCAACCGAAAGGGAGCAGATGCTTTGTTTGTTGGCGTTTCGCCGGTATGGGCAAATTACGATGCGGTGATAGTCAATCTGGAATGTCCGGCAACGACCCGGCAGGCTCCCGTCAATAAACGCTATATTTTCAGAGCCGATCCGCAGTGGTTACCCGCTTTACAAAAGGCAGGCATTACTCATGCCGCACTTGCCAACAACCATACCTACGACCAGGGCAGAGGCGGCTTGGAAGATACCTATCGGAATCTGCAAGAGGCGCATATTACGCCGATAGGGGCGGGAAGCAATGCCCCGCAGGCTTGCAGCCCTGTATTCATCAGCAAAGGAAATATCAAAGTAGCCGTGTTCAATTCGGTACTGTTACCTTTGGAAAACTGGGTATATTTAGAGGACGAGCCAAGCATTTGTCAGGCCTCCGTTGAAGAATTATGCGAACAAATCCGCCAATTGAAAGCCAAGGCAGAATGTTACATAGTGGTTGTGCTGCATTGGGGAATTGAGTATGCCGGACGACCCCAGTTGCAGCAGCGTCAGGACGCCTGTCGGCTGATAGATGCAGGAGCCGATGCAATCGTGGGACATCATCCGCACGTTTTTCAACCCGAAGAAACCTACCGGGACAAAACAATCTTTTACAGCTTGGGCAATTTTATTTTCGATGCAAGGCGCGAGGACGCCAATCAAGGTGTAATGGCCGGATTCACTTTCACGTCCAAAGGCATAACCGTCCAAAAGCATTTCTACAAAATCATACAAGGCGCGCCAATATTAAATTTTTAACATTGAATATCCTTTACATGTAAACCAATTGTCCATCAATACATATCACAGTTTCTTGAGAGGGGAAGCGTAGTGCACATATATAACAACGCTCTTTGCGGAAGGATAAAAAAATCCCTCCGTAAAGAGCATTACCATATAGTTTTTGAATAAAGTAAAAGGATATGTAGGTCGTATAAACGCCTATATTAAATTTGGGTGTGGGTGGGTGTGGTTGTCATTATATTTACTTTTTACTCCCGGTTATAATCGTAATTCACCATCCATTGGATACCGAATTTATCGGTAAACATGCCGAACAAGGCGCCCCAGAAACATTTCTCCAGAGGCATG
>JAISJX010000461.1 GCA_031261145.1 Tannerella sp. | reverse complement strand
GATCCTCATTGCCAAAGATTCGGAGGCCGGACTGGTATATGCCGACCATTATAAAATTGAGGACGGGAAAAAGACGACCAGTCCCGTCATCACCTATCAGAAAGGTAGTTTGCGTGATGATTTCGATTTCGGATCGGTACTGGTTTATAAATCATCCGCGCTGAAAGAAGCGGTAAGCCGGATGAATACGGATTACCGGTTTGCAGGTCTCTACGACCTCCGCCTGAAAGTTTCGCAAACGTCTGCCATTGTCCACCTGAATGAATATTTATACGCGGAAGTTGAAAATGATACGCGCAAAAGCGGCGAGAAACTGTTCGATTATGTCAATCCCCGCAACCGTGCGATTCAAATCGAAATGGAACAGGCTTGTACCGACCATTTGAAAGTGACAGGCGCTTACCTCGCTCCTCAATTCAAGACCCTCGCGTTTGACAAAGCGGATTTTGAGTACGAAGCATCCGTGATTATCCCTGTCCGTAACCGCATCCGCACCATAGCCGGCGCCATCCATTCTGTTTTGCGCCAGAAAACGAATTTTAAATTCAACCTGATTATCATAGATAACTATTCCACCGACGGCACAACGGAAGCGATTGACGAATTTACGGACGAACGTCTGATTCATATTATCCCCGAAAACAAAGAACTGGGTATCGGCGGCTGCTGGAACGCCGGCGTCGCTCATCCGGAATGTGGGATGTTTGCCGTTCAATTGGACAGCGACGATGTGTATTCCGGCGAAGATACGTTGCAGAAAATCGTAGATGCTTTTTATGAGCAGAATTGCGCTATGGTCGTGGGCACGTACCGTTTGACCGATTTCGATTTGCAAACCATCCCGCCGGGCGTGATAGAACACCGGGAATGGACGCCGGAAAACGGGCGCAACAACGCCCTTCGCATCAACGGACTGGGAGCGCCCCGCGCCTTCTATACCCCTTTGCTGCGACAAATAAAAGCGCCCAACACAAGTTATGGTGAAGACTACGCCTTAGGTTTATATTTCTCCCGCGAATACCGGATCGGGCGCGTCTATGACGTTTTGTACCTGTGCCGCCGCTGGGATGATAATTCGGACGCCTCTTTGGACATCGAAAAACTGAATGCCCACAATACCTATAAAGATCGTATCCGCACCTGGGAAGTAAATGCAAGAATCCGCCTCAATAAACAACCGTCGCCCGCGACGGTGCAAAAGTTGTTTCAGCAACAAGTGGAGAACTGGGATTTGGCGCATACCCATTATGACGCATTGAAAGGCGTTGAAAGTAAAGAGTTCGCATTGGATGGTTTTTCCGTGCGCATGCAATTTAATCCGGCGCGGATAAAGTCCTCAGCCGCAAAAATTGACGCCGAATCCATCCGGAAACGGGCGTGTTTTTTGTGTCCCGCCAATATGCCGGAAGAACAGCAGTCGATTGATTTTAAAGGTGAATACCAGCTATTGGTGAATCCGTATCCCATCTTTCCGCAACATTTTACAATTCCGGCGTATGATCATACCCCCCAACTGATTGCAGGCCGTTATGAAGATATGCTTGATCTGGCCGAACAGTCAGACCTCGTAGTTTTCTATAATGGGCCAACATGCGGCGCTTCAGCCCCCGATCATTTCCATTTCCAGGCGGGAAACAAAGGATTCCTTCCCATAGAGAAAGAAATAAGCAAGGCTTGCAGGGAGATTGTTTATGAGAAAAGCGGCGTCAAAGTATATGCCGTCCGGCCGTATTTATGGAATGGTTTTTGGGTAGAAGCAACCTGTAAGGAAGCGGCCACACGGTTTTTCAACAGCCTTTATTCCCTGTTGGACATTCCGGCGGGAGAAAGCGAACCGATGCTGAACCTGATTACGTGGTATGAAGACGCCAAATGGCGCAGTGGCATTATTCCCCGCGCGGCTCATCGTCCCGCCTGTTTTTCGGCGGAAGGAGATGCCCAAATATTGTCAACACCCGCATCCGTAGAGATGGGCGGCGTATTTGTCACTCCGCTGGAAAAGGATTTCAAGAAAATAACAGCGGAAGATATACGGCAAATACTGAAAGAAGTTTGTATCTCCGACGGAAAATTGCAGGAAATCATCACTAAAATAAAAGCATTGTAATGGGAAAAGAACCGGAAATCAGCGTAGGTATTTTGCAGAATGAAACGATTTCGTTCACATTCCGTTCGGAATATTCGTTTCAGGGAAAGGTATTTACGGGAGAGCAGAGCGCCTCGTTCCGCCATGGGAAAATCGATTGGAACGGGAGCGGGTTTGATGAATTGCTTTTTACGCCCGGAACGGAAAACGCTTCTTTTATCCTGCAAGATGTAGTTATAGGAATTAATTTTCATTGGGAAAGAAAAGAAGACCAGGTGTTTCAGGGTTCGCTGAAGTTGATTGCGGAAAACGGGAAAATACAGGTTATCAACATTCTTCCGGTGGAAAATTACCTGATAAGCGTCATCTCGTCCGAAATGAGCGCAACCGCATCGCTGGAATTGCTGAAAGCGCACGCGGTCATTTCGCGCAGTTGGTTGCTGGCGCAGATTGAGAAACAGCAAGAACTGAAAGAACAGGAGATGCAGGACACAACCTGCGGAACGCCGTCATTCAGGGAGGATGAACATGAGATTATCCGCTGGTACGACCGCGAAGACCATCTTCTTTTTGATGTCTGCGCCGATGATCATTGCCAGCGTTACCAGGGGATTACACGAGCTTCCACGAATCTCGGAACGATAAAGGAAGCCGTAAACGGAACGCGGGGAGAAGCGCTTTTATACGCCGGGAAAATTTGTGATGCGCGTTTCTATAAATGTTGTGGCGGCGTGGTCGAAGAATTTCAGAATACGTGGGAAAATGTCCGGCATCCCTATTTGGTCAAACTCCGCGATGATGCCGGCGCGTCCGCCTGTCCCGACCTGACGGTTGAGGCCGAAGCGGAGAAATGGATACGGTCGCGTCCGTCCGCTTTCTGCAATACGCAGGACAAGGAAATATTAAGCCAGGTATTGAACAACTACGATCAGGAAACAACGGATTTTTATCGCTGGACGGTCACGTATTCGCAAGATGAATTATCGGATTTGGCGCGTGAACGTTCGGGCATTGATTTTGGACGTATCGAGGAACTTGTTCCCGTTGAACGGGGCGTTTCCGGACGATTGGTGAAACTGAAAATCATCGGTTCAAAACGGACGATGATTATCGGTAAGGAATTGGAAATCCGCCGCATATTATCGAAGTCGCACCTTTTTAGCTCCGCATTTATTGCGGAGAAAAAAGACGGTCTATTCACGCTCACCGGCGCCGGTTGGGGGCACGGAGTGGGTCTTTGCCAGATTGGAGCGGCCGTAATGGGCGAGAAAGGATTTACCTATCAGCAAATATTATTGCACTATTATGTGGGTGCGGAAACGAAACATTTATATTAATTGCCGGTCATGAACAAAAAGAAGAAATCACCGTGGACATGGATTCCAACGCTCTATTTTGCAGAGGGTTTGCCTTATGTCGCCATTATGACTATTTCGGTTATCATGTACAAGCGCATGGGTATTTCCAATACCGATATTGCACTATATACCAGTTGGCTGTATTTGCCGTGGGTCATTAAACCGTTGTGGAGTCCGTTTGTGGATTTACTCAAGACCAAGCGTTGGTGGATTACAACCATGCAATTGCTGATTGGAGCGGGTTTTGCGGGCATTGCATTTACGATACCGCTCCCGTTTTTCTTCCAGGCTACTTTGGCGTTTTT
>JAISJX010000437.1 GCA_031261145.1 Tannerella sp. | reverse complement strand
TATTGTTCTTAATTCAAACTAATTTTTATCACATTTATAACGCTAAACTTTCCCATTTTTATTCCTTTTCATTTTCAATCATTTTCATCACCCTGTCAAAATCCGATTCAAAAAGCCGGTCTTGAATGGGGCGATATTTCTCAAACTCGTTTTCGGCGTGTTGTTTGGCAAATACAGCAACTACCGAGGATTCCTCTGTAGTTGAGTTGGAAATGATAGCATCAAGATTGTAAAACTGAGTTTGCTGAGTTTGGATTTTCCACTCAATGGCGCCGTGTTCTGTGGTTGTTTCCAAAATGGAAATAACCACTTTTTCGTCAAGTTCACCTGCTTGGAAAATGTTTTTCAAATGCTTGCTTACGGCAGGTATCTGGACATCAAATAGCGCAGCCATAGCCTTTTGCGTAAGCCACACAGTTCCATTTTGCACCCGCACCTCAATACCATCTTCACCGTTTTGCTTTGTGAAAACAAGAAACTCGGCTGTGCTGTTGCGAATTTGCAGTTTGTTGTTATTTCTGTTCTCTTTATTCATTCCCGTATTTTACCTCTTTTGATTTAAAAACCCCGTAAACTCATCCAAAGAATATGATAATACCTCTTTCGGAATCAATTTTAAATTATCTTATTTTGCACAAAAGTACAAAATATTCTAATGTAAAATTACTTGCCTGAAAAATATTTTGTTTTTTCGTATTCGGGTTACTGTCAAACACGATGCGAGGTATGAACCTCTCACCAACGGGGGGATTCTTCGTTCCGCAGATTGTTCAAATCACGAAGCGCCTCAAATAATAATAATCGAAAAAGGCAATATTTTCGGGATTTTCAAGTTATTTCACCACATAGCAACTCAAAATAGGAGCGTGAGAAGAGATTTTTATTATTATATCCTGCTGTTGGTTATGGGGACGGCTTTGCTCGGCGCGTGTAGTATGAAGAAAAATACGGCTACGAGCAGGCGTTATCATGCTTTCACGACTCGTTATAATACCTATTTCAACGGAAAGATGTCGTTTGATGAGAGTTTGGACGCCTTGCAGAAAGGGCATAAGGAAAACTATACCGAACGGATTTACATGTACCCCATCAGCGCTCAACCCAAAGACAAGAAAGAAACCGGAGGCGCCTTTGACCGCGCCATCGAGAAGGGAAACAAGGCCATCAAACAACATTCGATTAAGACCAAACCGGATCGTAAATCCAACTGGCGAAGCGATCCGAAACAAGTCGCCATTCAGGAAAAAGAAGAATATAACCCGTTCATGAAACATTGCTGGATGCTGATTGCGCAGGGTCAATTCTATAATGCCGACTTTTTGCAGGCTTCCGCCACCTTTTCATACATCATCCGCCATTATGCGACCGATCCGGAGGTAATTGCCGAAGCGCGTATCTGGCGGGCGCGTTGTTATGTGGAAATGAATTGGTTGTACGAAGCGGAATCGCTCTTTAACAACCTGAATGAAAACGGTATCCCGCAATCAAACCGGAAAGACTACGATCGTTTCTATGCGGATTACCTGATCAAAAGCGAACAGTTTGAACCGGCTGTTCCGTACCTGCAAAAGGCGATTAAATCGGAAAAGAACCACCTTCAACGTACCCGGATGCGGTATCTGTTGGGGCAGATTTACACCGAATTAGACCAGAATGGCGCTGCTTATAAGACCTTCGGCGAAGTGGCCGGGTCGAATCCGCCCTACGAGTTGGAATTTGCCGCGCGTATCCGCCAGACGGAAGTCTTTACAAGCGCCGACTATCAGAAGGTATTGAAGACGTTGAAGCGCATGGCGAAGAATGAAAAAAACAAAGATTATCTGGATCAGGTCTATTATGCCATCGGAAACATCTATTTGAGCCGTCAGGATACCGTCAGAGCTATTGAGAATTACGAATCGGCCATCGAGAAAAGCACGAAAAACGGATTGGATAAAGCTATCTGTCAGATTCGTCTGGGAGATATTTATTTCACGCAGCGGGAATATGTAAAGGCGCAGCCTTGTTTCAGCGGGGCTATGGCCGGCATACAGAAAGAGTACAAGGAGTATGACCGGGTGTCCCGGCTGTCGGCGACGCTGGACGAATTGGTCGTTTATGTGGAAACCGTCCATCTGCAGGACAGTTTGCAGGTATTGGCCAGGATGCCCGAAAAGGAACGGTTGGCGGTGATTGACAAATTGATTGATGACGTCAAAAAAGCGGAGGAAGAAGCGGCCAAAGAGGCTGAAAAAGAAAAATACCTGGCCGAACAGGAATCTTACGGCAGCAACACCAACCGGCGGATGCAGAACAATACTGCGATGCCGCAACCCTTAGCGGCGGGTGGCGGCGCCGGTTCGTTCTACTTTTATAATCCGCAAATGGTGGCGCAGGGCAAGACGCAATTCCAGAGTAAATGGGGTAAACGGCCGCTGGAAGATAACTGGCGGCGGCGCAACAAAGCCATCGCCATGATGGACGCCGGTTCCGGCGAAACGGGCGAAGGCGAAGCCATGCAATTGGATGCGGATGGAAAGCCGGTTGAA
>JAISJX010000252.1 GCA_031261145.1 Tannerella sp. | reverse complement strand
AAATGCAGATGACGGATAAACGCATCTTTCAATGGTTTATCCGACTGCGCTTTACGCAACAAATCCAGACGCTCGTCCGTCGTCAATTCTCCTTCGTAATATTTTCTTACCTGTTCTTCCATTTTCATGCCTTAACACATAATAAACGTATGAAGGGTAAAAATCCTCTAAACGAAAAGTGATAAAAATTCTGTTTTTCTTATAAATATAATAAAAACAGGAACAGCGGAAAGCAGTCTTTCAGTTCGTCTTTCAATTTTTTCATACCGATAACCATCTGGGCTTCAACGGTATGGATGGAAATATTCAAATCCTCTGCGATTTGGGTCTGTCTGATTCCTTCTATCTTGTTTTTGGTGACAATTTCCCGGCATCCTTCCGGAAGCCCTTGCAGGGCTTTCGCCAGGCGTTCGTCGATATATTCTTCGGACGCCAACGTATCCTGATCGAAAATTTCCAGCGAATCAATTTTCATCTGCATGTCCAGCCGGAACTCTTCCTGAAGCTTATTTTCCACTTCGCGAACGACGATTTGATGGCGAAGGAGGTCGATACATTTATTCTTGATGGACGTAAAAAGAAAGGCCAGCATATAGTTCATGGTATGAAGGTAGCCTTTCCGCAGATTCCAGACATCGGCAAAGGCGTCTTGTACAATATCTTCCGCGTCCTCTTTAGACGATACAAATTCCTTGGCAAAGCGCACCATGCCAGTGTAATAGGATAAGTAGATATTTTCAAAATTATCCCTGAATTTTTTCTCCGCTTTACTTTCGTCTTTCGGTGTCATCATTTCTGCTGTAAATATCCATGAACTTTTCAATGGCAAAAGTAACTGTTTTTTTTGAAAGATTTCCTATCTTTGTCGAGAATTTTTATAAAAATTATTTCAGCCATGCGGAAGTTTGTTTATACAATTGCGCGTTTTGAACTGATTTCCACCACTTACGACGGCATTATCGGCAAATGAACGGTGGATTATTTTCTTTAAACCAGTGTGGGTTGAATTATTTTTTGTAATTTTGCAAGATAATAGAAAGACAGAAAAGATATGCAAGCATATAAAATAAAAACAAAACCGTTTTCTTCCCATTAGATACCTTTTTAGACAATTATTCCAACAAACACACACCCGTTTCTTGAATTTTCCGATCTTTTTGCTCGTTTTTCGCAAAAATCACTAACTTTGCGCCCATTATTAATATCAACTCATTATGACGATGAATATTTTCCAAAAAAAGCCGATTAGTACTCTACTTGATGAATCAAGAGACGAAGGCGAACACACTCTGAAACGGACGTTAGGCCCTTATAAGCTGGTAGCGTTAGGATTAGGCGCAATTATCGGCGCCGGGTTATTTTCCATAACCGGCATTGCAGCAGGCAGTTACGCCGGCCCGGCTATCACCATCTCATTTGTGGTTGCGGCGCTGGGATGCTGTTTTGCGGGTCTGTGCTACGCCGAATTTGCCTCAATGCTGCCTGTGGCGGGAAGCGCTTATACCTATTCGTATGCCACCCTGGGTGAATTTCTGGCATGGGTAATTGGCTGGGACTTAGTGCTGGAGTATGCCGTCGCTTCGGCCACGGTCAGCATCAGTTGGAGCCGTTATTTAGTCAAGCTCCTGGAAAGTTTTCAGATTGTACTGCCGGTCAACTTAACGCACTGTCCCTGGGAGGGGGGCGTTGTCAACCTGCCCGCTGCAATTATCCTTATTCTGTTGAGTATTTTGCTGATACGTGGCACGGAAGGCAGTTCGTGGGTCAATGCGATAATCGTTGTGCTGAAAGTCGCCGTCGTACTGATTTTCATTATCCTGGGTTGGGGATATATCAACTCGGACAACTATATCCCTTATATTCCTGAAAATACAGGCACTTGGGGCGAGTTCGGCTTCAGTGGCATCATCCGTTCCGCAGCCGTCGTCTTTTTTGCGTTCATCGGTTTCGATGCGGTCAGTACGCTCGCGCAGGAAACAAAAAATCCCAAGCGCGACATGCCTATCGGTATCCTTGGCTCGCTGGCAATCTGTACCGTATTATATGTTTTGTTCGCCCATGTGATGACGGGAGTCGCCAATTACACGATTTTCCAGGGACAGGACGGAATTGCGCCGGTCGCCCTTGCCATCGACCAGATGCGGGAAACGCTGCCGGACGGAACGATGCAACCCGCTTTCCCGTGGCTGAACAAAGCGATTATCCTGGCGATTCTGGCCGGATATTCGTCGGTGATTTTAGTGATGCTGATGGGACAAAGCCGTGTTGCGTACTCCATGAGCCGTGACGGGTTGCTACCCAAAGCGTTTTCGAAAGTGCACCGCCGTTTCCGGACGCCTTTTAAAAGTAATTTGATATTTCTTACCTTAATCAGCATTTTCGCCCTTTTCATGCCGGCAAATATGGCCGGAGAACTGACAAGTATCGGGACATTGTTCGCTTTTATCATCGTGTCTGTCGGGATATTAGTGATGCGGAAAAAGATGCCCGATTATCCCCGCGCATTCAAAACGCCCGGCGTACCGCTCATCCCCTTGCTCGGAATCTTCACCTGCCTCTTTATGATGGTGTTTTTACCTTTTGACACCTGGATACGATTGATCGTCTGGATGCTTTTCGGGCATGACATCTATGTCTTTTACGGCTCGAGACACAGTCATTTGGGAAGCAAAGCGGGAAATAATACGCTATCGTGGATTGGACTGTGTATTGCGACAACGCTGACCATATTCATCGTTCTCCATCAGACATATCTCGGATGGTCGGAAATCAGCTCATTCTCAATTATTTTATTCTTAATCGCTCTTTTCCATCTTGTATTATATGGTTCACGGGCAGTAATTTTAAGACGGAATGGGGGAGCCTGACGGCGATAATTGAATCAATTATTAATTGTTAATTATCAATTATTGATTCAAGAAAATAGTATCTTTGAGGCGGATTTTGAAAATTACTAATTAAATAAATTGTTTATATCGTGGAAGAGCAAAAGAAAGGAGTGAGCCGCAGGGAGTTTTTGGGGCTGTCGGCTTTAGGATTGGCAGGTCTGACGATCTTGCCGAGTTGGTCTATGCAGGGCGTGCGAATTGCGCCAAGTGACCGGGTTGTATTGGGATTTGTCGGGTTAGGCCAGCAGGGTTCGTCCGACTTTAACAGTTTCTCTAAATGTCCGGGTGTACAGGTAGCCGCGTGTTCGGACTTGGATACCATGAAGTTGGAGCGTTTTGTGAAGCGTGTCACCAAGTGGCAGGCCGAAAACAAAATGAATCAGCGTTGCGACACGTACGAGTTTTATGAAGACTTGCTGAACCGGAAAGACATTGACGCCATCGCTGTGGCAACGCCCGACCATTGGCATGCCTTGGTAGCCATCCACGCCTGCCAGTCGGGTAAAGATGTCTATTGCCAGAAACCGTTGGCCTATACGATTCTGGAGGGTTTGTCCATTATGAAGGCCGTGCACGAGAACAAACGGGTGCTTCAGGTAGGCAGCCAGCAACGTTCGAGTAAGGAATTTCAACAGGCGATTGCGCTGGTACAGAGTAGTGGTATCGGGCATATCGACAAAATCTATTCAAAGGTCGGCGATCCTCCAAAACCATTGGATTTGCCGGAAGAAACGGTTCCCGCAAACCTGAATTTCAACAAGTGGTTAGGCCCGTTGAACGATCCGAAGATTCATTATCATCCCGATTTATGTCCGCCGATAACGCTGTCACCGGAGAAAAATGAACAACTCTGGGGCGCGTGGCGCTGGTATCAGGAAACAGGAAACGGTTTCACCGCAGACTGGGGCGCGCACATGTTCGACATCTCCCAGGCAGCTATCGGCATGGATGGCTCAGGGCCGGTGGAATATATCCCGAAAGGGTATAACGGTGCGCAATACCTGACGATGAAATACGCCAACGGCATTGTGATGACGGAACAGCCTTTCCGCGAAGATAAACCGACGGCGCAAGGCATCCAGTTTGTCGGCGATAAAGGATGGTTGAAAGTGGCGCGCGGTTATATCGAATGTTCCGACAAGTCGTTGCTGGAAAAAAGCGAAGCTGCTGTCGGCCAAGGCCAGTATGAGGTGAGTTCCCCGCACATGCAGAACTTTGTGGATTGTGTTCGTTCCCGCCGGAAACCGATTGCTTCCGTGGAAGTGGGATGCAGTACGAATACGCTTTGCTGCCTGGCCAATATCGCTACCGAACTCAAGCGCCCGGTGAAGTGGAATCCGGCGACGCTTACTTTTGTGGATGATAAAGAGGCTGAAAACCACCGCTTGTATGGATATAAATATCGTAATCCGTATTCGCTCCCTTATTGCCCGAAAACGCTCTAAGGAAGAAATTCGATTTTGTTTGTCGAAAAAGAGAGAATGCCGCAGGTGTTTTCTCTTTTTTTACCCTCATTTCTTTCGGAACAGTAACAGCCCCCCCTTTGCCAACAAGAAGATCAGGAGTAAAACGATTACAATAAAAGCGCCGGTGGAAATATGCAGGAAATACGAAAGGAATAACCCTGTGACACAGGCCAGGAAGCCGAGAATCATACTGCCGAAAATAATCCGTTTGAAATTGGAGGTAAAGAGATTGACCGTCATTTGCGGAACCGTCAGCAGGCTCATCAATAGCATAATGCCAACCAAACGGATGGAGAGGACAATCGTAACGGCTATAAACAGCGTCATCATGTATTCGAGGGCTTTCACCGGAACGTGTTGGGTCATAGCAAAATCACGGTCGAATGCCGAATAAACAATCTCCCGGTAAAAAAGCGAAAAAACGATGCCTGTAATAACGACAAACAATGCCGCCCAAAAGATATCCGTCTGCGAGATAGTCAGGATATTTCCAAACAGATAGGATGATAAATTGGGCGCATACCCCGGCGTCAGCACTATAAAAATGGCGCCGATCGCCATGCCCAGCGACCAGACAACCGCAATCGCCGAATCTTCACGCACCTGATGCGATTTGCTGACCCATTCCACCCCGAATGCGGAAAGCACGGCAAACCCCAAAGCCGCCAGGAAAGGATTCACCTTCAGGAAAAATCCCAAGCCAATCCCGCCAAACGACGCATGAGTAATGCCGCCGCTGATAAAAACCAACCGGCGCGACACAACATAAGTCCCCACCATGCCACAGGCAATTGACATAAACAAGCTGCCCCATAGCGCATTCCGGAAAAATGTATATTGCAGAATATCCATATCGTTCTATATCCTTTGTTCCCCAACAATCATAAACACTTCATCTCTCAATACATCCGGCAGATTGACTTCGCGCAATTGCAAACTCCGGACCCATCCGGCAACCTCGTCTTCCCGCATGGTGTAAAGCACTTCCCGAAATTCATCAATCGCCACTTCGGGATAGGCTTCAGACGCCACTCCACGATAGGCGTCCAATTCTTCATCTTCATAATATTCAACCTTTTTACTGAGGGCTGCCAACAAACTGTCACGTTCGCAAACCTCGTGTTGCCCGCAACATTCCTTCGGGATCGGCCGTTCTTCCTGCGACGACCGAGTTTCTCCCCATTCCGCCCGCCCTTGCTGCTTTCGGTGGTCGAACAACTTGATACAGGCGCAGATAAGCCCTAAAATAATCAGACTACATACAAGATACCACATACATTATATACTATAACTGTTCATTTTCTTCGTTGAGACACCGGAATCCCGCACGGCAAAGATCTTCCCAGAAGTGCGGGTAGCTTTTTGAAATCACTTCCGGGTGCGCAATCCGGACGCCTTCCGGATACTGCATCGCCAAGGGCGCAAAAGACATGGCCATCCGGTGGTCTTCATACGTAGCTACGACCGGCGATGACGCTGCGTCACACCGTTCGCCGTGCCATTCAAGTATCCGTCCCTCCCGTTCCGTCAGCGGATAACCGAACTTGCGCAAGTCCGCCCGGAGAGCGGCTAAACGGTCGGTCTCCTTGATTTTCAGGCTTTGCAAGCCGGAGAAACAAAACGGAATACCGAGCATGACGCAAGTAACCGTCAGTGTTTGACCCATATCGGGAATATCCGTAAAATCATATCTTAACAACTCCTGTTGAGTACGTTCTTTCCGCTTCAAGATCACGCCGGACGGTGTAAAAACCGTTTCCACCCCCAACCGGTCAAACAGGGGTACAATCGCAGCATCCCCCTGCAAACTACCGGGAAACAATCCTTGCAACTCCACTTCCGCCTGCCCGGAAACAGCCGCCATCTCATACCAATAAGAAGCGGCGCTCCAATCCGCCTCAACCGTAAACGGAACCGGCGCATAAGATTGAGGCGGCACAGTGAAAGTCTGCCCCTCTTCCGTAACAACTACGCCAAACTGTTCCATCAAACGGACAGTCAGTTGGAGATAGGGTTTGGAAATCAAGTCGCCGGTCAGGTGTAATTGCAGCCCGTTCTTCATCAGCGGAGCAACCATCAGCAAGGCTGATATATACTGCGAACTGACACTGCCATCCAGCGAAACGTCCCCACCCTGCAACGGATGCCCGGTGATTTGCAAAGGTGGAAAACCAGCCTTTTCCATATAATGAATGTCCGCACCTAATGCGGTCAATGCCTCCGCCAGGATTTTTACCGGACGATTTTTCATACGTTCCGTACCGGTGATCGTCCACAGTCCGTCTTTTCCGGACAGGTAAGCCGTCAGAAAGCGCATGGCTGTTCCGGCCGCTTTGATGTCGATGTCCGCCTTCCCCGAACGCAATGCCTGCAACATGACTTCCGTATCGTCGCAATCCGACAAATTCCGTATCTCTTGCGGGCGCTCACTCAAGGCATTAAGCAACAATATTC
>JAISJX010000352.1 GCA_031261145.1 Tannerella sp. | reverse complement strand
CATTGTTTATAAGCATACTAATTAAAATATCATTTATATCTTTACAAACATCAACAAATAGAAGTTACATGAACAAACTTATCAATTCGCCGCTTTTGATTATCAATTCCGCTATCACGAGGCGAATTTATCATTCGGTGCAGATACGCTTAACAACATTAGGTGGATTTTTTTACAACCAATGGATGACATCCATGCTGTATTGTAAATTCTGACAATAAAAAAAGGCGGATCATAAATCCGCCTAACGCCCCATAACGGGATATTTTCTTGTTCAACGATACTTATCGTTTTTACCTTAATTCTCAATTCTCCACGTGGTATTCCTTCCGCATGGATGTCTGCGCCGATGTTGGGAAATCCGCCGGCACTTTCTGCGTCACTTTCCCGGTGGCAGCCCATTCGGCTCCACGAAGCAGGGTCACTTGAAAACCGGTACACTGCATGGCTTTATTATCTTCGGCCGTGTTTCCGGCATGTCCGAGCATGGTATGGAAAATACGTGCTTTGCCAAATTCGACGGTGAAAATCAGGGGTTCTTCACGTCCTGAACCGTTGGTGGAAGGATCGGAGTAAGCGGTATATAATAATGTACCGATATTTCCGGGGCCGCGCATCCGGTCGTAGAGTTCATCCTGTGCATGTAACCACCTGTTCGGCAGTCCATTCACAATCGGATGATCCTGATTTCGGGCATTCATCGTATATTCATGCTGTTTGCCATGCGAGCCGCCGGAACCGGGAGAGGTATCTTTCACTAACTCGCCGTCTTTCCAGTAAACGTAAGGGCCAGCCTTTTCGTTCCGGTTTTCCCAACCGCCCAAGGCGCAAATCTCATTGTATTCAGGCCAATTGGCAAACGCATTATCGGCTGCATGATAAACAATGACTCCCCCACCCTTTTTGGCATATTCGACAAAACGGCGGTTCGTTTCTTCGGGCCACGCATCGCCGTTGTAATCCAGTACGACCAACTTATACGGCTTAAAATCCAACACAAAACCGGACATATCCTCGCCTTTGGCCGGTGATACGGCAAAATCGACTTTAAAAAGTCCGGAATTTTCAAGAATCCGCTGAATAACCAGATGGCTTACCTGCCAGTTATGATTATTCTGTCCGGTGACTAACAATACCTTAACCGGTTTTTTAGCTCCTGCTGAAGCTACAAAAAACATCGTAAGGACAAAAAGCAACATGTTTTTAATTAACAATCGTCTCATAGGTATATAATATTAAATGTAATCATTTTTTACGGAACAAATGTACGACATTTTACAAAAAAGCCATAACTTTGCGCCTTAATAATCTGAAATATGAAATATTTTACTAAAATAGCCCTTATTTTACCGGCTTTTATCGTTGCCGAACCTCTGGTTCAGGCGCAGGACGAGTGGCGGGAGAATATGGAACTGTTGATTTACTCACCGCGTTATTTCGGGCCGAACGCTTTTCCGGTTCCCGAACTTCGCAGCGGACGGATCGACACCCGTTGGGAACTCGAAGTCAGAGGTGAATACCATGATTATAAAGGAGATCAGACAAAAGACCTCTTTGCCCGCCTGTTTATCCCGATTGCTCACGGACGCGCCGGAGTGGAGATGAGCGGCGTTATCAGGGAAGATTATAAAATGACGCCGGAAACGGTGGCAGAGCGTTACGCCGTTGGGACGGAATCGCCAATCGGAACTCATGGTGATTTCATTATCAGCTCTTTCTACCAGATTCTTAAAAGCGACAAATGGTGTGACGTCGTGATCGATGTGAGCCTAAAAACGGCCAGCGGAAACCGCCTGTGCGATGCACGATATACGGATGCGGCAGCCTACTGGTTCAACCTGACCGCCGGCCGTAATCTTTATCAAAACCCCGAAAACAACGCATCCGTCCGCCTGCAAGGAATGGCAGGCTTTTATTGCTGGGAAACAAACGACCTGATACACAGGCAAAACGATGCTTTCCTTTACGGAATTGGGATCAGCGGGAGTTTGAAAAATCTATCTTTAGCCGCCGATTACACCGGTTTTCAGGGTTATAATGACAACGGCGACCGTCCCACGTCGCTCCGCACAAAGATCAACTACGAATATAAAAAGAATATTCTTTCGTTCCGGTTCCGCCACGGTATAACCGATTTTTTATACAACAGTTATTCTATCGCTTATATCCGGTGTTTTTAACCGGCCGGATTCATCCTTTGATGCCAAGAAACCGTTTAAAAAGTCTAATAAGGTTCAAAAATCCGTGTTTATTTGCAAAAATCATAGTTTTTTTCTATAATTCTCATGATTTTATGTGTTTTTTCGGATAGTTTCCTTACATTTACAGCCGGAAACAAGAAAGAAAGACCGATGCAGCAATTTGTAGAAGAAGATATTGTAAAAAGTTTATGCGATCCCGCCCTGCGACGGGGGGCATTTACCAAAGTCGTTGAGGCATACAGTGAAAAACTGTATTGGGCGATACGGAAAATGGTGCTGTGCCATGACGACGCCAATGATGTGCTGCAAAATACCTTTCTGAAAGCGTGGATGAATCTGGATAATTTCAGGGGAGAAGCCAAAATTTACACATGGATGTATAAGATTGCTATTCATGAAAGTATCACGTTCCTGAACCGGCAACGACTTATCAATAGCGTTTCGATCGACGATGTGGATGTACATATACTGGACAAATTGAAGGGAGACGAATATTTTGACGGGGATGCGTTAGAACTGAAACTACAGGAGGCAATCCTGACTTTACCGGATAAACAACGGCTTGTCTTTACGATGAAATATCAGGACGAGATGACTTACGAAGCGATCTCCGAGATAGTGGGGACGTCCGTCGGGGCCTTAAAAGCCTCCTATCATCACGCCGTAAAAAAAATAGAGGCATATTTAACAAAAGACGTTTAAACCTTTCTGATTTCGATCAGTCTAAAGAAATGCAGAACAAAAAAAATGGGGATATGAGAAAAAAAATGGAAACAAAGCAAAACAGGTTGGATGACTTGAAAGGACACAATCCTTTTAAAGTCCCGGAAGGTTATTTTGAAAACCTTAATAACCAAATTATGAGCCAGCTACCAGAGTTGCCGCATCAAGCGCCCAAAACCGTATCTCTCTACAGCCGGGTACGGCCGTGGTTGTATATGGCTGCCGTTTTTGCGGGGTTGCTCATCACTTTCAAACTGATTACCTATCTGCAACCGTCAGAAAAAGATACCTCTCAGGGTACTCCATTGTATGTCCATGCCACTATTTCGGGCGAAACCGTCCTGACGGCCTCGGAAGAAGAACAGGATTATTTTGAATATCTTGAAACTACGTACATTAATAATACAATTGCAGAAGTAGTTGATAATACACTCTTTTGAGACAAACTGTAATACCCTGTAATTGAATAACATCGCGTAAGTAACATAAACTATATAAATAAATGATAAACGTATGAAAAAATTAGTTCTTACCCTGATACTCGGTTCTTTTGCCGTTATGATGATTCATGCTCAAACGGAAGAACCCCGGAAATTTGATAAAAGCGCCTTTCAGGCAAAACGAAATGCCTATATTACAGCCGAATTGAAACTGACGCCGGACGAAGCAGCCGTTTTTATTCCTTTAGATAATGAACTGAAAGATAAAATGTTTAATATCGGAAGGGATTGCCGCAGACTGTTCCGGGAAACTTATCAGAAAGAGGCGATTTCGGATGAGCTATACCAGAAGATCATAGACTGCTATTTAGACTCCCGCATCAAAGAAGCTACGATGGAAAAGGAATATTATGAGCGATTTAAGAAGATTCTATCGCCCGAAAAACTATTCAAATACCAGCAGGCCGACGAAAAGTTTATGCGGGAATTTTTAAGGGGTTTTGATAACAATGACCGGAACAGGGATGGGAGAGGTCAGGTATTTGGTGAGAAAAATTCTTCAGCAGGTGACAATGACCGGAACAGGGATGGAAGAGGCCCCGGTCCTGATAGAAGAGATGAAAAAAAGAAGTAACACATTGTTTTTGTGATTTGTTGATTTGTTGTTTAGTTTTGTGTTTTGTGTTTTGAAAGAGCGAACCGATGTGAGTCGCTTCGCTCTTTACTTTACGGAAAAATATCCCCTGATTTTAAATTCATATCGTCTGAAAAAACATCTATTCATGGATTGGATATGACATTGTTCAAGAATTGGATTGCTTTGTTCCTCTCAATAACGCCATTTTGCGCACCGTCATTAGTAACGGGCTGAAGTTATGAGTCTTAGGATGCAATTATCAATACGCTTGCATAAGCGGCAATGCCTTCACGACGGCCGGTAAAGCCTAATTTTTCGGAGGTTGTGGCCTTGATAGACACGGCATTCGGCTCGACTTGCATCACTTCGGCTAAGGTCTGTTGCATGGTGGGAATGTGCGGATTAAGTTTGGGCTGTTCGGCGACTACCGTAGCATCTATATTTCCCAATTCATAGCCTGCTTCACGAAGGAGCGCCATCGTTTTACGCAGTAATACCTTGCTGTCAATATCTTTATACTCACCGGAAGTGTCGGGGAAGTGAAAACCGATGTCGCGCAGATTGGCTGCGCCTAACAATGCATCACAGATCGCATGGATTAACACATCGGCATCGCTATGACCTTGCAAACCAAGTGGGTGATCAACCCGTATGCCGCCTAACCATAATGCGCGTCCTTCGGCGAAGGCATGTACATCATATCCAAAGCCGGTACGTATGTTCATTCAAACAAACTTTTGAGTCCGTCCATGTCGAAGGACAGGGAAAAACGAAGCGTCTGATCCAGCGGGTTACTCTGCACGGTACTAACCAAATAGGCTGCATCCAACTGGAAGACATTCAGTTTGAATCCGGCGCCGAAAGAGAAATATTGCCGGTTACCCTTCATCTTGTTCTCATAGTAATAACCTCCGCGAACAAAGAACTGGCTATTGTAGCTGTACTCCGCACCAAACGAGAGATTTACCTCTTTCAGTTCTTCACTAAATCCGCCGGGAGCATCCGAGAACGATTTGAAAACTCCCGTAACGGAACTCATGGAATTATAATCATCCCGCCGCTTCTCAAAAACATTTTCATCTTCGTCTTCTAACCGGATAGGATAGCTCGGAACCAAATATTTATTCAAATCCAGATAGAACCCTATCTGATTATATTCGTCCAAAGGATAAAGCAAACCTGTTCCGATTTTCAGGTTGGCAGGCAGGAACTGCTGGGACGCCCCGCCATCAAACGATATCTTACTACCTATATTAGAGATATTATACCCTGCACTCCAAAGACTTTCAGTATTTCCCAGATACACATATTTTTCGGTATAACCGGCAATATCGACTGCAATGCCGTTATCCGGCTGCAAATCTTCTTCGGCATCGGCGCCCATATCGGAACGGATAAAGCGAACCGACACGGCCATTGAGGATGCTTCCGACAATTTCATGCTGATACTGGCATCAATGGCCATTTCGTACGGATTCAGGTTATTATAGAGTTTTCCGCCATAATCATACTCCGGCACTTCGCCTAATGAAAAATAACGTAGAGAGCCGCTCACCGCTAACCGATCGCTCTGGCCTATTTTGTAATATCCTGTCAGATTGGTTAATGCCACGTCACTTACTAACTTACGTAACCAAGGAGTATAGGAAACGGAAATGCCTGCCTTACTGACCATAAACGCATATTTCGCAGGATTCCAGTATTGCGAATTGATATCCGGAAGAGTCGCCACACCATTGTCACCCATACTGCCGCCACGGGCATCAGGGGCGATCGAAAGGGATGGGATCGCTGTATTAATTGGACTAAACCTGTCTTTATCTTGGGCATACACATTTATACATGCCACAACCATAGTAAGCAACAAAATGTTACTTCTCAAAATTCTCTTCATATTGATTTTCTTAAATACACTATATAAACTTGTTTACCGCGCCTTTATTGTGTGGCAATTGATTTTTTTCGCTTCGGATGTTTCAGGGAAAAGCGACTAAACCGGCAAAAAAAAATTTGTCATTCGCTCGCCGAAGACAAATCCTTATACTATTAAAACAGCCCGAAAACTGTTACATTCATAATCTACATTAATAACTGCCTTTATCAGGCAGTTTTTTTCTCGACCGGTAAGACGGCGATACTTTGTTGCAATTTGCGAATCTGAGAGTTCAGATGCTGGCACATAAAACCGTTACCCGCTATCCGATACTTGTTAGCCTGATACTGTAACATGGCCAATTCACGCAAGTTTTGCTTGCTACTTTCTGTCATTTTCATAACTATATATATTATTAAAACTGCTGCAAAGATACGCAATCTTTCAAAAACATGTTATAAAACATAGTTATAAAACATATAATAAGTGCTAAATATCCCATTATATGCTTATATACAGTTGATTATATTTTCCCTTTTTCTCGCAGATTCAAAAATTCAACGATTCAAAAGATTCATCATTACGAACGCAGTGAAGCAATCCGGAGAAACGGGCTGCATTATCCTGATTATAAATCCACAGAACGCTGTCCCCGCCGAACGTGAAACGTCCTTTTTAATTCTATATTCTCAATTTTCAATTCTGCATTCATGAAGTTTACCTTCTTGAAGTTTGCAGAAAAGAATATTTTAGTTACTTTTGGGGCTTGAAATAAATTAGGGGTTCAAACTATAAATAAGGTGAAAATGTTTAACAGGTTATACACTTGGGTATCCGGCATAATGCCGGGGAATAAAAGACTACGGGAGGAAAACGATTACCTCCGGACGAAAGTTGCGGTATTGGAAAAGAAAGAAAGGCAATTGCAACTGCTGAATACAAACTTGAAACGCGAATGCGATGCAAGGATAGCGCGGTTGAAACGCGAATGCGATGCAACAATAGCGGATCTGGAGCGGGAACGTGAACCCGGTGCGCCTAAATTAATTAAGCTGGAAGGGGGATCTTCTCTGGAGGTAAAATATCGCTCGGAAATAAAACAATTAGGAGCAACGGTACACGAACTGGGACTTAAATTGAACGAAAAGCGTCAGGCCGCTACACTGATGCACCAAAAAATACTGGCAGCACAGGCGGAGATCAAAGATTTGCGTTTCAAACTGACACTAATGGAAGCCGAAAAAAGAGAACAGAGAAGGAGATAGTCGATGGGATTTACAATCCTGTCATTTCTATTATCAGGTTTTGCAATCCGATAACGATGCGCCACTTTGTTTGTAAATCTGTCGGATTACAAATCCTCATAAAAAAAGAAAGGCGGATCGCAAATCCGCCTAACGCTGTTCCTGCCTAACGACCTGTTAAGGATGTCCGCCCCCCCTGCGAACGCATGTAGGGTTGCGGGACGTCGCTTTTCATTTTCAATTCTCAATTTTCAATTCTGCATTCTTGAAGAATCTCAGGTCTTCCCGGTCAAAATGGGTGATATAGGCATAAATCTTGTCCACTTCCGCTTGCCCGTACCTTACATACACCTCGGCCGAACGGCGGAAACTTTCCTCTTTGCCGGCGTCCTGCAACAACAGGTAACCCAATACGCAATGCGCCGCCGCTTCTACTAAACGCCGCGCCTGGAAATCAATGTATTCCGTATCTTTCGTCTCGGTGACAAGCGACACGAGCGACTCGTATTTGCCGGTCATTTCGATTAACGTCTGCTTCAAGGCGTTCAGTTCCGGCTTGCAGTCAATCGCTTCATATTCGCGAAGCTGATTCAGGTACGTGCCGGTGGTGACGTGGCGGATGGCTGCCACGACCTGCAACTGCGTCGTTCCCTCGTAGATATTGGTGATACGGGCGTCGCGGTACAGGCGTTCGCAGGTATAATCCTTCATGAAACCCGACCCGCCGTGAATCTGAATGGCGTCATACGCATTCTGGTTGGCATATTCGGTCGTCATGCCTTTGCCCAACGGGGTGAAAGCATCCGCCAGCTTGCTGTATTTTTTCATCTCTAACCGTTCGTCCGGTTCTAATTTGCGTTCCCTGGAGATGTCTTCCAACACCTTGTAGATGTCCACGAAACGGGCTGTCTCATACAGCATGGCGCGTGAAGCGTCCGCTTTGGCGCGCATCAGGGCCACCATCTCGTAAACCGCCGGGAACTCAATAATCGCCTTGCCGAACTGTTTCCGTTCCTGCGCGTAGGCATAGCCTTCCCAATAAGCCGCCTCGCTCAATCCGACGGCCTGCGCCATGATTCCCAGACGGGCGCCGTTCATCAACGCCATCACATATTTGATAAGACCTAATTTACGTTCGCCGCAAAGTTCGGCCCTGGCATTCTTGAAAACCAGTTCACAGGTGGGCGAACCCTTGATACCCATTTTGTTCTCAATGCGGCGGACGTTTACGCCCCCGTTCTTTTTGTCGTAGATGAACATGGACAGTCCGCGGCCGTCGCGCGTGCCTTCTTCCGAACGGGCAAGCACTAAATGAATGTTCGAGTCGCCGTTGGTAATGAAGCGTTTCACGCCGTTCAGATACCAGCAGCCGTCCGGCTCGCTATACGTCGCCTTGAGCATCACCGATTGCAGGTCGGAACCGGCGTCCGGCTCGGTCAAGTCCATCGACATCGTTTCGCCGGCGCATACGCGGGGCAGGTAACGCTGACGCTGGTCTTCGCTGCCAAATTCATACAGCGTTTCCGCGCAGTCCTGTAATCCCCAGAGATTTTCAAAACTGGCGTCGGCGCGCGACACCATATCGGCCGCCATGATGTAAGGCACGATGGGGAAATTCAAACCGCCATACCGCCGCGGAAGCGCAAGCCCCATCAGGCCGGCTTTGCGGACGGCATCCAGATTGACCTGTGTGCCGGAGGCGTACGTGACGCGCCCGTCAGCCGCCGTCGGACCTTTATGATCCACGTCTGCGGCGTTGGGCGCAACGATTTCCTCGCAGATTTCACCCACGATTTCCAATACTTTTTCGTAACTGTCCATCGCATCTTCAAAATCGACCGGTGCGTAATCAAACGTATCCTTATCGGCGAAGTTGCGCTCTTTCAATTCCACAATCCGCTTCATCAGGGGATGATGCAGGTGGTGTTTATATACTTTCGAATCTAAATAATAGTTTGCCATAGTTCGTTATTTCGTATTCTGTTTATAATACTTAATCATTTTGGGGAGAACCTCTTCCACCGTGCCGGTGATGACATAATCGGCTATCGTGTTGATGGGGGCGTTCGGGTCGTTATTTACGGAAATAATGATGGAACTCTCCTGCATCCCTGCAATGTGCTGAATCTGACCGGAGATGCCGCAGGCGATATAGAGTTTCGGGCGAACGGTGACGCCGGTCTGTCCAATCTGGCGTTCATGCTCCGCAAAGCCGGCATCGACCGCCGCGCGTGAGGCGCCCACTTCGCCGCCGATGACGGCTGCCAAATCATAGAGCAACTGGAAATTCTCCTTCGAGCCGACGCCGTAGCCGCCGGAAACGATGATGGACGCGCCTTTGACATTGGATTTGCTCTTTTCTATCTGCCGGTTGATGACGCTGACCACAAAATCAGTATCATCCACATAGTTGCCGACGTCGTGACGCTTAGTCTCGCCTTTGAAGCCGGGATCCAGGATTTCCTTCTTCATCACGCCTTCGCGGACGGTCGCCATCTGCGGGCGACATTCGGGATTGACAATCGTGGCGACGATGTTACCGCCGAAAGCCGGGCGGATTTGATACAGCAGGTTTTGATAGACTTTCCCTTCCTTTTTTTCTTCGTGGTCGCCGATTTCGAGCGACGTACAGTCGGCTGTCAGACCGCTCCTGAGCGCCGAGGAAACGCGCGGACCGAGGTCGCGTCCGATGCTGGTTGCGCCCATCAGGGCGATTTGCGGTTTCTCCTCGCCGAACAGTTTGACCAGAATCGCCGTGTGCGGCAACGAGGTGTAGGGCGCCAGACGGGCGTCGTCGAACAGGTGAAGCACTTCCACGCCATACGGGAATACCTGCGCTCCAATGCCTTCCAATGAATGTCCGGCTGCCACCGCTTCCATTTTGCAACCCAGCCGGGCGGCCAGCGCACGCCCTTTGGTCAGTAATTCAAGACTGACATCCGCAACGACGCCGTCTTCTATTTCGCAATATACAAATAAATTATTCATCCGATTGTATGATTAGTAATTAATTCTTTCATCAACTCGTCGATAGCCGCGTCGGTCGGCGCAAGGGTTTTGCTCTCTTTGGCCTGAAAGACGACGCTTTCTATCTTTTTCACTTTCGTGGGCGAGCCGGACAGGCCGCATTGCACAACGTCGGCGTTCACATCGGCCACGCTCCATTCCTGCAGGTTCAGGTAAAAACGGTTGTCATACCATGGGGTATCCGTGACGCCCGCCTCCCGTTTTTCGGTGGCCGTTTTGGCATGTTTGTACTTCTGGATGAACTTCGCGTTACGCGGACGGCAACCGGCAGCGCTGCCGTTGACAGTCACCACAATCGGGAGTTTGGCCTCCACCGTTTCGACGCCCCGTTCCAACCGCCGTTTAATGGTAATCTTTCCGTTTTCAACCTTTTGAATCTCTTCGGCGTAGGTGACCTGACTCAATCCTAATTTTTCGGCCACCTGCGGGCCTACCTGTGCGGTATCGCCGTCGATAGCCTGCCTTCCGCAAAGGATGAGGTCGAAATCCTTGATTTTCCGGATAGCCATTGCCAGGGCGTAGGACGTGGCCAGCGTGTCGGCGCCGGCAAAGGCGCGGTCGGTCAGCAAATAGCCGCCGTCAGCCCCGCGGTATAATCCTTCGCGGATGATTTCGGCGGCTCGTCCCGGCCCCATCGTCAATAGTGTAACGGTTGTGTCGGGGTGTGCATCTTTCAGGCGCAACGCCTGTTCCAACGCATTCAGGTCTTCCGGGTTGAAGATGGCCGGCAACGCGGCGCGGTTTACCGTACCGTCCGCTTTCATCGCATCCTTGCCCACGTTTCGCGTATCCGGCACCTGTTTCGCTAATACAATAATTTGTAAACTCATAGTGATAAAGAATATGTTTTTAAAACTGCGTGCAAAAATACTCAAAATTTCATTCGCCAACGAAGATTCGGGCAAAAATTGCACACTTTTGTCGATTTTGAGCAGTCCGGAAGGCAAAAACCACCCGGAAAAGGGTGTGAAAATGACTTGATTCCATTCGTCAACCCGGAAAAAATAAAAAGAGGATAGCATACCTGACGGCATGCCGGTTTTGTCTGAACTGTGATTTTCGTATGATTCAACTGATTCTTATGATTCCTTCCTCATATAAATCATTCCAATCACTTTAAAATCACAGTTCAGACAATAAGAACCACCCCGGGGCTGACCAAAAAGTATCCATATTCGATTGGGCCATATTGATACTCCCATGTCAGGCAGAGACAATAATTGTTCCACGAGGTAAAAATTATTGCGTAAATCCGTCTCATCTGCGTCATCTGCGTGCTTATGAGACAGCCCCTGCAAAGACCTTTCGCCCTGCAATGTCTTTTGACATTTTGTCGCGATTCACGCCATTTATTCCGGATTTCGTGCTATCAAATGTGACATATTGTCGTTTTAAAGTTAAAATATCACGAAAAACAAGCAAAAATACAGCTTGGCATTGTTTTTGAACAGAACTTGATGTATAACTATAAAATGATAAAATAATGAGTGAGCAAATTTTTTTAGCAGTCGCCCGCGGGGCAGTGAGGATAAGGTCGCGTTCGTGTGAACGCAGTGTGTTAAACCGGAAACCGGGCGATCTATCCAGGCGGTAACCGCCAACTTCTACCGCGCCTGTTTAACGGCGCTACATGTAATCCCGTGCGTGAAGCACGTGAATGGCATCCAATGCCATTGGTATCTATCAAATGTCTGACGCTCAGCCTTGGTTGACGCAAACGACAAGCATACTACGGTCAAAGCGACATCTTTTACTTCATGTAATACCCCGCGAAGCGGTTTCGCTTCCGGCGGACAAGAATAACATACTTTTCTTTCGTCGCTTTTAATCACACCAGTATTTTACTAATTAATGTAGTATTCCTCACGGATTTACTATACTAACATGCAATAATTATGATCCTTCGATTTTTAAAACAACCGTTTCCCATTTTTCGACAAAAATGGAAAATACTTTTGCTGGCAGACTTATGCGTAAGTCTTATCTTGCTCTCGTTTATGACATTAAACGATCCGTCCATACATCAAACGGGGTATATCCTGATGGGACTGAACTGTCTGTTACTGACGTC
>JAISJX010000350.1 GCA_031261145.1 Tannerella sp. | reverse complement strand
GCGGCATGGTCACAATCCCTCGAAGAGGCATATAGAGTGGCCATGCCGCCTGCACCCGGTTATTCTCCTCTGTCAGAAGAACATCCCAGTTCGATTCGCCGCATACCGCATCCAGCCACCATTCTTGCGAGAAGATGGGGATACTCTCTTCCGTCCGGCACAGCGTATGGTATGCGTCTTTTGACATTATTTCTTTAGCGCCTCAAAGATAAGTTTTTCCAGTTCTTCCGCCAGTTCGGGATTGTCCTCAATGCACTGTTTAGCAGCGTCACGTCCTTGCGCGAGTTTGGTATCTCCATAGCTGAACCACGAACCGCTTTTCTTGATGACATTCAGTTCCGCGCCCAAATCCACGATTTCACCGGAGCGGGAGATGCCCTGGCCGAACATCATGTCAAATTCCGCTTTCCGGAACGGCGGCGCCACTTTATTCTTCACCACCTTTACACGAACCTGATTTCCTTTCACTTCGTCACCGTCTTTCAGTTTGCCGATGCTGCGAATATCCAGGCGCACAGACGCATAAAACTTCAGCGCGTTACCGCCGGTCGTTGTTTCGGGATTCCCGAACATCACGCCGATTTTATCGCGTAACTGGTTGATAAAGATACACGTTGTATTCGTTTTGCTGATGGTGGCCGTCAGTTTGCGCAACGCCTGCGACATCAGACGCGCTTGCAACCCCATTTTACTTTCCCCCATTTCGCCCTCAATTTCAGCTTTTGGCGTCAGGGCGGCCACAGAGTCAATGACGATAATGTCCATTGCCGACGAACGAATCAGTTGTTCAGCGATTTCCAACGCCTGTTCCCCGTTGTCGGGCTGCGAAATCCACAGGTTTTCGACATCGACGCCTAATTTCTCGGCGTAAAAACGGTCGAAAGCATGTTCCGCGTCGATGATAGCGGCGATTCCACCGGCTTTTTGCGCTTCGGCGATGGCATGGATGGCCAAGGTTGTTTTACCGGACGATTCCGGGCCGTAAATCTCGATTACGCGGCCACGGGGGTATCCGCCCACGCCCAACGCCGCATTCAGACCGATTGAACCGCTTGGAATCACGTCGATATCCTCGATGGTTTCGTCGCCCAACTTCATGATAGAACCTTTTCCGTAGCTCTTTTCAATTTTATCCATCGTAGCGCGTAATGCTTTCAGTTTGTCTGCATTACCGGCCGATTTACCTGTTTCTTCCACTTGATTGTTTACTTCTTTTGCCATAATTATTTATTATTAAGTATTTGATTAGCATGGTCTTTGGTATTCACTTTCTTCTGTTCGATAATATCTTCCACAATACCGTCTTCATTGATAATAAAGGTGGTACGAAGCGTTCCCATGTATTTGCGCCCGTACAGGCTTTTTTCTGCCCACACGCCAAACTGCTGTTGCAGAGCGGTATCCGTATCAGCAATCAGATTGAACGGCAGGTTATGCTTTTCAATAAATCCCTGGTGGGATTTGGCGCTGTCTTTGCTGACGCCAAGCACTTCATAACCTGACTTTTGCAACTCCTGATAGCCGTCGCGCAGGCTGCACGCTTCCGCCGTACAGCCGCTTGTATTGTCTTTCGGATAGAAATACAGCGCGAGTTTCTTTCCTTTGAAGTCGCTCAGTTTTATCTCGTTTCCGTTTTGGTCAAGTCCCAGTATTTCAGGAACTTTATCTCCTGTTTGTATCGCCATGAGTATCTTTTTTTATAATTCCAAATCTCCGTCAAACTGTTCATTCCAAGGCAGACCCTGTTCGTTTAATTCTTTCATAAACGGTTCGGGGTTAAGTTCTTCCACGTTCCACACGCCCGGTTTCCTCCACTGTCCCTCAAGGAACAATTTGGCGCCAATCATCGCCGGAACGCCGGTTGTGTAGCTGACGCCCTGTGTGCCGGTCTCTTTGTATGCCTCCTGATGGCTGCAATTGTTATATACATAGTAGGTACGTTCCTTTCCGTCTTTCAGTCCGCGGATACGGCACCCGATGGAGGTTTCGCCCGTGTAGTTTTCGCCCAGTTCGCCGGGGTCGGGCAACACGGCTTTCAGGAACTGTATCGGGACGATTTCAACGCCGTTGAACAGTACCGGACGGATGCTGGTCATGCCGATATTCTGCATCACGCGCAGGTGGGTCAGGTATTCTTCCCCGAACGTCATCCAGAAACGGGCGCGCTGGAGGGTCGGGAAATTCTTCGTCAGGCTCTCTAATTCTTCGTGATACATCAGGTACGATTCGCGCGGCCCGACATTCGGATAATGAATCGGTTGATGTCGGCTTAACGGCTCTGTTTCAACCCATTCCCCGTTTTCGTAATAACGTCCCTTCTGGGTGATTTCACGGATGTTGATTTCGGGATTGAAATTGGTGGCAAACGCCTTGTGATGGTCGCCTGCATTACAATCCACTATGTCAAGATACTGTATTTCATCGAAATAATGCTTTGCCGCATACGCCGTGAAAACGCCGGTAACGCCGGGGTCGAACCCGCAACCGAGAATGGCCGTCAAACCCGCTTTCTCGAAACGGTCTTTATACGCCCACTGCCAGCTATATTCGTATTTCGCCTCGTTCAGCGGTTCGTAGTTGGCGGTATCCAAATAACTCACGCCGAACGATAAACAGGCGTCCATAATAGTTATATCCTGATACGGCAACGCCAGATTCACGACCAAATCCGGGTGGAAACTCCGGAACAAGGTCAACAGTTCGTCCAACCGGTCGGCATCGACCTGTTCGGTTTGAACCGGTATATTTTTAATTTCGGCTGCGATTTTATCGCATTTGCTTTTCGTGCGGCTTGCCAGCAGGATATCCGTGAACACATCGCTGTTCATTGCCATCTTCTTCACGGCCACCGTACTGACGCCGCCTGCTCCAATCACTAATACTTTTCCCATTCTTTTTTTATCTTTATGTAAATCAATAAAGTTAGCTTTCCGCCAACTAAATGACAAATATACGATTTCTTATGAAAATATACGCACAAAATGACAAAATATTATTTTGAAATCCGAATTTTATTCATTTTCAGCCCCATTAGAGCTTTGTCAGAGATGCCGGTTCATTCTTTATTCTCTATGACTTGAACGCTGACGATGCGAATGTCTTTTTTCGGGCGGTCATACGCATCCCTGGGTTGAGCGGCAATGGCGTCGAGCACTTCAAAACCTTCAGTCAGTTCACCGTAGATGGTATATTGCCCGTCCAAGTGCGGACATCCCCCGACGGTGGTATAGGCTTCGCGTTGTTCGGGCGTGAAAATCAAGTGTCCCGGCGTTGCGAGGACAACGGAGTCAATTTTCGCATTAATCGCGATAATCCGTTCGTTGAATGTCTTTTTATCAGCCGTTTTGAGCGAGTCCATTTCCGTTTTCACGGGATAATAAAACTCGTCTAAAGCCTTTTTGCGCGCTTTTTGGTTTGCGGCAAGTTCCAGCGTGTCTAATTCTCCGGGACGATAGACTTTCCCTTGCGAGATAAAGAACTGTGACATATCCGATTTCTTTTTCGGATTGATATTGACATCCTGCCGTGGGGCGGACAAAGTTCCTTTCTTATGAAAGTATTTTTCACTAAATTCCGGCATGATTTCGGCGTTCCGGTCGCCAAAACCGACACGCGCCCCGGCAGAAGCATTTTTTGAATCAGGCGCTCCCCCCTGAATCATAAATTCGGGAATCACCCGCGTGAACAATGTCCCATTGAATTGTCCCTGTTTGGCTCTTGTTACAAAAGTCCGCACATGGTTCGGCACATCGTCATACAATTTTACTTTCATGGTTCCGACATTGGTCTTGATCTCGACAAACGTTTCCGCATGTGACGAAAAAAACGGAATCAATGCACAGCCTGTTATAATTATAAAATATCTGATATTCATAAGATTTGATATTTCAGGTTACCACTCAACAGGCGTTTGCCCGGAAGCAATCAGGTAATCATTCGCTTTGCTGAAATGTTTGCTTCCGAAGAATCCCCGGTAAACCGAAAGCGGGGAGGGGTGCGCCGATTTCAGTACTAAATTGCGGGAAGCGTCGATGAATTCGCCTTTTCGCTGTGCATACGAACCCCACAGCAAATAAACGAGGTGCTTGCGCTCGGCATTCAGTCGATGGATAACGGCATCCGTAAACTTTTCCCACCCTTTATTCTGGTGCGAACCGGCAGCATGTGCTTTCACCGTCAGCGTTGCATTGAGAAGCAGGACGCCCTGGTCGGCCCATCGTGTCAAGTCGCCGCTTTTGGGAACAGGCTTTCCCAAATCCGCTTCAATCTCCTTGAAAATATTGACAAGCGAAGGCGGAAAGGCCGTACCTTCCTGTACCGAAAAGCAAAGACCATGCGCCTGTCCGGGTTCGTGATATGGGTCTTGCCCCAACAGAACCACTTTGACCTTATCGAAAGGGCAGTGTTCAAACGCATTGAACATATATTTACCAGGGGGATAGATAGTTGTCCGTTTGTACTCGTCCCTGACAAAATCCGTCAGTTGCCTGAAATACTCCTTTTCAAATTCATCCGCCAAGCGTTCCTTCCAACTCTGTTCAATTTTTATATCCATAGTATAACTGTTTCGGTTTGTTTTTCGGCAAAAGTAGGATATTTAATTGAAAATTGAAAATAGAAAGCAAGAAAAAATTCAAAGATTTAAAGATTTTAAAAAGTAAGTTGATTAGCAGGGAGTTGAAAAGCAGGCTTGGTTTTGTTGAAAAGTACAGCAGGTTTTCCTCAAAAGCAAGTTAGGTTTTCATCAAAACCAAGTGTGGTTTTAGCTGAAAGCAGGGCAGTTTTTTTTCTGTGAGTAACAGCACATATTGTCGTTTACACTTTTATATTTAGATGATTATTGGACACAGATGCAAAAGTAGAATCAATGGAGATTTTAAAAGGGATGATAGTAGTTGGCGTTCAGGTGTTGTAGGCTGAGCGTTAATTTTCATATAGCGATTCGAATCATGATTAATATATAAAATATTTTGAGTACTTTTGCCTCAAAATGGATAAAGATGAATAGAGCATCGTATTTTTCATATATCGAAGAAAAAATTAACACGCTTGCCACTCGTGTTAATTCGAGAGGTCGTTTGAATATTTTAGACCTTCATCTGTATTCGGAGGATTTATATAGAGATTTGTTGAACAAACTCTATGGATGGTCTCTTGTCAATGCGAATGCCAATATGCACAATGTTGAATCCATTGATTTGATAGACCAAACAAATTTACTTGTGATTCAAGTTTCGGCAACCAATACAAAGCAAAAAATAGAATCTTCTCTGTCAAAGGATAGCATCAAACAGTATAAAGACCAAAATTGTACCTT
>JAISJX010000284.1 GCA_031261145.1 Tannerella sp. | reverse complement strand
GCCGAATAAGCCGACAGGAAGTCATAATACCGTTTCCCGTCCACGTCCCACACATACACCCCTTCACCCCGTTCGAGCGCCACAGGCAACGGATGATAATTGTGCGCTCCGCAGTTATTTTCCATTTCCATCAACTGATGGGCTGTAAACTTTTCCATATTCTTTTATGATACTGTTTATTGCATAGCTTACAATATTTATTCTTCCGGATAGAGATATGTCAATATTTGTCCGCTGAGTTGCAGCAACGATATTTCGCAGAGTTTGATATTGTATTCCGCAATGGATTGACGTTCTTCGGCCTCCAGCAGGTTGTTCTGCGCTTCGCGCAGTTCGATACCGGCTAACTCGCCTAACCGGTAACGTTCGATGGCAATGGCATAATTATCGTATGCCGTTACTAAATTCTCTTTCTCTAACGCCCAGAGTTCGAGGTTATTTTGATAAGCCATCCAGAAGTTGGAAAGATCGGCTTTCAGTCCGAGTTCCAGTTCCTGAGTGCGTAATTCTCTGTTTTTTATCTGGATGCGTGCGTTTTGTTGTTCGCGGCGGCGGTTCATTCCGTCGAAGATAGTGAAACCGACGGTCACCCCATAGTTCACGCCTAATCTTTTTTGCAGGTCGGTCGTGCCGATGTCGTACCAGTTGGCCTGATAGCCATATCCGGCATTCAGCCTTACATACGGGTAATTCCGGCTGCGCACCTTTTTGTAATCCAGTTCGGATAAGGTTTGGTTCTTCTGGGAAGCCAGCAGGGAAGAGTTGTTGCTCATCGTTTTGTCCCACAGGTCATTTTGATTCAAGAGGGAATTGACCGCAATCATGGAATCCTGGATACTGACTTGCCTGTCCACCTGTTCAAGCGCCATCAGTTCATTCAGCCGGATACGGGAGGTTTGCACCACTTCAAATTGAGTCAATAACTTGGAACTGTCCGCATTAAAATCCACTTTAGCCTGTTGCAGGTCTAAGCGGGACATCGAACCGATGAAATAACGCTCTTCCACAATGCGCAGGCGTTCCCTGGACAGTGCGAGGGCTGACCGGAGATTCTTCAACCGGATTTTCTGGCGAATCAGGTTATAATATTCCCCGGCAATATTCGCCACAAAATCCTCGATGGTAATGCGCGTATTCAATTGCCCCATCTGCTGCAACTCTTTCAGTTTAGCATATTCCGCCTGAATCCCGAACCCGTCGAAGACTGTCCAGTTCAGGTTAAGCCCGATAGTAGCCGTTTCCGAATTGACGCCGTTCGTTTTATCGGACGTCCCGTCGCTATAGTCATAATTATAGTTATAAACGGAGCCGCTCAGCCCGCCGCTTGCATCGATGACAGGCAGGTAACCGGCATTTCCCGGCGTGGCGTTATTGACGGAGATTTGTTCTTCGTTCCGGATAATCCGGATGGAATAATTGTGCAACAGACCGGTTTCGATACATTCTTTCAGGTCATACGTTTCCTGTGCGGGAATCACCGTATAACATGCGGATATAAACAGGATTATCAGATAGATTCGTTTCATTCTTTCAACTTTTTATTTTTCAGGTTGGTGGATATAAAACTGTACATCGCCGGGACGATAAACAGCGTCATAAAAGTGGATAAGATCATACCGCCCACGACGGCTACACCCATCGCTATTCGTCCGTTTGATCCTTCGCCGGAGGCAATGACTAACGGAACGGCGCCCAGAATCGTTGCAATACTGGTCATCAGGATGGGGCGCAGACGCTGTATGGATGCGGAATGAATGGCTTCCGCCTTGTCCAAGCCCTGGATTTGGCGTTGATTGGCAAATTCGACAATCAAGATTCCGTTTTTCGCGACTAAGCCGATTAACATAATGATACCTATCTGGCTGAAAATATTCATCGTAATATTCTCTGCACTCATAAAGATCAATGCGCCGGAGATGGCCAGCGGCACGGTAAACATCACGACCAACGGGTCTTTAAAGCTCTCGAACTGAGCCGCCAGAACGAGGTAAATCATGAATAATGCCAGTATTAAGGCAAACATCAGGCTGGATGAACTCTCGCGGAACTCCTGCGATTCGCCGGAGAGCGCCGTGCGAAAAGTATCATCCAGCGTTTCTTTGGCTATCCGATCCATTTCGTTCAACCCGTCTCCCAGCGTATAACCTTTGCTCAACCCGGACGAGATGGTGGCGGAAACAAACCGGTTGTAGCGGTACAACTGGGGCGGCGCGACCGTCTCTTCCAGCGATACAAGGTTGTCCAATTGAATCATGCTGCCGGCGTTGCTGCGCATATAAATGGATTTCAGGCTTAACGGCGTATTACGCTGCTGGCGGTTGATTTCGCCCAATATCTGGTATTGCTTTCCGTTCATGTAAAAATAACCCATCCGCTGTCCGCTCAGAGCGTATTGCAACGACTGTGCAATGTTCCGCGTACTGACGCCCAGTAAAGTAGCTTTGTCGCGGTCTATTTCGATATGCGCTTCCGGTTTGGTGAATTTCAGGTTGGCGTCCGCCATCTGGAGTACGGGACTTTCATTGACCTTCTGCATGAACAGAGGCAGAAATTCCTGCAATTTCGCCAGGTTAGTCGCCTGTAACACATATTGTACGGGCATACCACCCCGTCGTCCGCCAAAAGTGGATTGCTGCTGGACGAATGCGCGGGCTTGCGTTTTCTTCTGTACCAATCGCGATAACTGTTCGGAAATCTCCATTTGAGTACGTTTGCGGTCTTTGATATCCGTCAGGGTGATGCTGATAAATCCGCTGCCGTTCATGATACGGTTTACCACCGCTTGCGATTCGGGTACAACGGAATCCACTATCTGTTCGAGTTGCTGTGAATAATCGCGGTAAAACTCGTAAGTAACCCCTTCAGGGCCGCGCGAATTGATGGAAATCATCGAACGGTCTTCCAGCGGCGACAACTCCGACGGAATCTTGTTCCAGAAATAAAAGATAGAGACAAATAACGCGATGACAACCGGTATCGCCCAACCCCGGTGTTTCAGTACATACGTCAGCGATTTGGCATACACGTTGTTCATCCCCTCGAAGAACGGTTCGGTTTTGTCGGCGAACCAGTTCTTTTTATCCCTCCGTTTCAGTATCTTGGTGGCAAACATCGGCGTGAAAGTCAGTGCGACGACCGCAGAAATCAATACAGCCCCGGCAATCACAATGCTGAACTCTTTGAATAACCGCCCGGTCATCCCCTCCATAAACACAATGGGCAAAAATACGGAAACGAGCGTGATGGTGGTGGACACGACGGCGAAGAAGATTTCTTTGGAGCCTTCGACGCCGGCTTTCAACGGCGTCATTCCCCGTTCAATCCGCACATAGATATTTTCGGCCACCACAATGGCGTCGTCCACCACTAATCCGACCGACAACACCACGGCCAACATCGTCAGCACATTGATGGAGAATCCCGCGACATACATCACGAAAAAGGCGCCTACCAGCGATACGGGAATCACGATTACCGGCACCAACGTCACGCGCCAGTCGCGCAGGAACAGGAAGATAATCAGTACAACCAGCAGAAAGGCAATGTATATCGTCTCTTTCACCTCGGAAATGGAGGCGCGGATAAATTTGGTGTTATCATACACGATGTCGATATTGACATCTTCGGGAAGGTCTTTCTTCAACTGGTTGATACGGGTGTAAGCCTCGTCTGCAATTTCGATATGGTTGGCGCCGGGTTGCGGGATAATGATGACGGTCACAGCCGGTTCGTGGTCTCTGGTCGTAAGGCTGCGCAAATCTTCCGCGCTGATTTCGGCATTCCCGATGTCCTTGAAGCGGACAATGTTGGAACCGTTCTGTTTAATGATTAGATTGTTAAACTCAGCCGAAGTGTGCATTAGCCCCATCGTACGGATAGACAGTTCCATCTTGTCGCCTTCGATACTGCCCGAAGGCAATTCGACATTCTCCTGGTCAACAGCGTTTTTCACATCAATAGGTGTGACGCCGTAACCCGCCATCTTAATCGGGTCAAGCCACAAACGCATGGCATACCGTTTTTCACCCCAGATAGAGACGGAACTCACATTGGAAATGGTTTGCAACCGTTCCTTGACGGTCAGGTCGGCTATTTCGCTTAATTCGAGCAACGAACGCTTATCGCTTTGCAGGGTGATCTGTACAATCGGGGAGGCGTCGGCATCGGCTTTGGAGACGGTGGGCGGGTCGCAGTCGCGGGGCAAAAACCGCTGAGCGCGGGACACCTTGTCGCGCACGTCATTGGCCGCCGTTTCCATATCGACCGACAGCTCAAATTCGACCGTGATGCGGCTACTGCCCTGACTGCTTACGCTCGACAGGGAGCGAATCCCCGGTATCCCGTTGATATTCTGTTCCAGCGGCTCGGTGATTTGATTCATTATCACATCGGCATTGGCTCCCGGATACGAAACATTGACGGAGATAATCGGCTGGTCAACGCTCGGAAACTCGCGAACACCCAAAAAGTTATACCCGATAATCCCGAACAGGATGATGACCATGGTCATGACGGTCGCAAGTACCGGACGTTTAATGCTTAATTCAGATACATTCATAATGGCCTTTTATTGGACGTTATCTATTATTACCGGCATTCCGGTGCGAAGTTGCATCACACCCGAAGTGATGACCGTATCCCCTGCGCTCAACCCCTGGATAATCTGAATCTGCGACTCGGTTCGCAGGCCGGTAATGACTTCCGTCCGTTCCGCCTGTCCCGATTTATACAGGAAGAGGATGTTCTTTCCCATTTCCTGAATCAGGGATTCGCTGGGCACGGCCAAGGCGTCTTTGATTTCCTTTTTGGTAAGTTCGACGGAAGCGTAACGCCCCGGTTTGATAAAGCCGTCCGTATTGGGATACATGGCGCGCGCCTTCAGTCCGCGGGTGTCCAAATCTACCCTCGATTCCACGGCGTAAACCTGTGCGTGAAACTCTTTCAATGTTCCGCTCATCCGGAATGTAATATTCGTGCCGGGAACAATATCGTCCGCATACTGTTCGGGGACGGTAAACTCTATTTTGATGGGCGAAATACGGGTCAGTTTGGCGATTTTGCCGGAGGGAGAGGCGAACGCCCCTTCGCTGATATAACGCAGGCCAATCATGCCGTCGAAAGGTGCGCGTAACTCTGTTTGTGCAATGTTTGCTTTGACAAGTTCGATGTCGGCCATCAGTTTGTCATATTCGGTCGTGACCTGTTCGTAGGCTTCCTGGCTGACAGCGTCTTTGTCCAATAAGGTGCGCTGACGGAAAACGCGGTCTTTGGTCAATGGGATTTGCGCTTCCAATTTATGTAACTGCGCCTGCAAGGGTTGGTCGTTGATTTTGGCTAACAGGTCGCCCTTCTTCACAGGCGTTCCTTCTTTAATCGTGATTTCAACGATTTTGCCGGATGTCTCGAACGAGAGATCGACTTCTTCGTCGGGCACAATGTCGGCAATCGAAGTACTCTTATCGGACAACGACTGTTCTTTCATAATCAAGACGTTTATATTTAAAACACGCCGTTGATTGCCCTGTGCGGCTGCTGTTGGAACGGGCGCCGCGCCGTCTTTTTGAATGTTCTTTTTGAGGCGTGGATAAGCAATCATTCCGATGATAAACAGAACGATTATACCCACAATAACCCATCTAACTTGTTTCGTCATAGCAAATAATCTTTTTTTTAAGACAGTAAAACTCCCGCAAAGGTATAAAAAATCTAATCCCTTTGACACGTTTCAGCGAAGAAGGTTTAATTTGAACAGAAAAAAAAGTTCTCCGGACAAGTGAGAGTTGAGAATTGAGAATTGACAATTGAGAATTAGGAGACTGCTTCGTGCCTCGCAGTGACGGCGGCGTAACATCGTCATTGCGAGGCACGAAGCAATCCAGTTCTTAACAAATGTTTTTACTTTATTTTATTACCCGCAACACAAAAAAAGCGTGGCACGCCACGTCTCTGCAAAT
>JAISJX010000183.1 GCA_031261145.1 Tannerella sp. | reverse complement strand
ACCTAATCGGTTGGTAGCAAACGGACGGACGTAATACCACTGCTGAGAGATCAGGTTTCCTATTGTGCCGCTGAACTCTCCGGTACTTGTGGCGCTGACATAAATGACGGTATCTGCATCCTCAATCGTCGGTTCGGAGTTGTTACTCAGACAGAAACCATAACCATTCACTGTAAGAATCGGTTCATCGCCCTCAGCCTTCAACCGGGAAACAAGTACAACATCCGTATATCCAATCGTCAAGGTGACCGAATCGACTTCAGGCCGCCCGTGAGTCGTCTCGAATGTTTTGACATCCGTATTTCTAAATGCGCCAAACGAATTGGTCACAAATGCCTGCACATAATACCGGGTAGAGGGTTTCAACCCAATCAGGTTACAAACAAAAGAATCCGTCGTCATCGTACTGAGAACGACGCTTTTCGTTGCCATCGTTGCCACCGTGTCAATATAAAGGCCACGCTCCGTAATCGTTCCTTCTCCGGGCAGTTCGATATTTCCACCGCCTTTTGCAGTTGTAGCATGAATAACAAAGGGTTCCAAGGTACGAACTGTACCTAATCCCTTATTCGTAGGAACGGCTTTTTCTTCCCCATACGAATATCCTTTTTCATTTTTTGCATACGCACAAACATAATACGTTGTATCAGCCAGCAATCCCTCAATCGTACCGCTAAAGTCGCCAATACCGTCGCCGGCTTGTAAGGTACGGCTTGTAACATTCACCGACGGAGCCAATCCGTAGCAGAATCCTCGTTCCGTCACAAGCGAACCGTTAGCCTCTTCAACAGAGGACTTTAACGATATAGATGTAGCGGTATTGCCAACTAACGTCAAAACGCCAAGGCTTGGTTTTTCAACGTTCCGGATATCCGTTGAATATTTCGGGTCTTCTATACACGCATTCAAAATGCACACCGACAACCCGATAAGTAAAAATATATTTTTATTGTTCCGTTTCATTTCGCTTTTATTTTAAAACACAAAACCAATACCTACGCTCGGATAAACGTATTCAAAATTTAAAACGCTGCATCCGATTGTCCCGTAAAATATCCCCGCAACGCCCGTCAAATCCAAATCAATGGCAACACCATTCCGGGAAGCATCCACATTTTTAGCCCATCCGGTCGATAACACATTCAATGTATTGCCGTCATACGTTTCGTATTCATACAAAATATTCCGCATCCAGTAGCCGCCACCGACCGATAAATACAAGTTAGGCACAGTTTTAAACATCATACCTGCCGTTCCGATCAATGTATTTGCTTTTCCTGCTCCATCCGTAAACCGGTAATAAGTCTTATTGCTGTCGAACGCCGGAATCGTTCCGCCGTTACTGTCTTTACATTCAACACCTTCCGTCGCACTACGGACAGACATATTCGTACGGAAACGTGCATACCAACCGATCTTATCCCCTAACCCGCCGACCTGAAGTCCAAAAGGCGCAATGTCGATGGAACCCTCATAGCCGACAAAAAATTTCATCCTTTCTTTCGAAGACTGGGATTGCATCGTAGCAACGTATGGATTACGAATTTCATCCAATTGAGTTCTCCAGTAATTAGCGGCGGCTTCATTTTTTTCAACGACCCCCTTCTCATAATAACTGACAAGTCTCTTCATCGCAGTGGTATCTTTTTGCTCCACAGCCAAATCACTCAGGCAAGTCTGGCATTTACGCATCACCGTACGCATGGATACGCGCATACTCTCATCGTTCACCCAGATATATGTCAATTGGTTAATACTATACGTATTACAAGAGGCGGCGCCTTCTTCATACCACATTCTGGCTTCCCGGTAATCCTTTCGTTTCATTGCTTCATCGCCTTTCTGGTTATAGTCCGTTTCTTGCTGCGCTGCTACGCTAAGCGGTACAAATAACAGGCAAAACAGTAGTATCTTCTTCATATACTTTCTCTTTTTAATAGGTGGTAAACCCTTGGCCTGCCAATCCTCCATTCTTATTATAAATATCATACAGATTGTCTTCCCGTTCAAAAGCCCGTCCCTCTTTGGATTTCACCGCATTCAAATATTTACATGTAATTACCTCATTTCCTTTTGAATCAACAGCGCCAAATAGTCCTGTTGATATTTTACGGGCAATGAAATAATTTCCAAGCGGCAAATTTTCATAGATTACATACTCGGCTTTTTTATCTGCAATTTTCTTTTCATTTTCTTTTGTATCCAAATCGATTAACAAACGTATCGCTTCTTCGGTCGGTTTCAAATCTTTCGCTTTCGTAAGATCTTTTCTGGCGCCGGCAAAATTCAGTTGTTCCATTTCGACTTTTCCATTCGCTATCAATTGAGCATACTCTGCATCAATTTTTTCGTTTGATACAGGGGTATTTACAACTTCAGGGGTATTTCCCGCCTGTGTTTTCGGATCATTTTTTTTCGTGTCTTCGTTATTTGCAGCAGAAGTAACCGGCTTCGGCTCGGCCGTTCCCGTAACCGAAGGCTGGGTATTTTCTGTTTTTGTATCGTTTGTATTCGCCGTAGTATGATTCTCGTCCTCCGGAGAAACCGTCCTTTGTTCCGGCGGCGTATTCACCTGATTATCTCTGTTTTGCCCGACCACATCCGCTACTAAATTGCGTAGCTGATTGATACCCTTCGATTGATCCGCATCAAACAGGTAAGTCACCGCACATCCGACAAAAGCAAAAAAGAAGATAAGCAGCGGAATCAATATTCTCCGCTTCCGTTTCTTTACCCGGATATTAGGCCGTTTATTCGTTGCAGCCGTACCCGCACCGACAACGGTCTCATCCACACCCGGCGATTGAGCCGTGTGGGAACTGCCGTTATAGACTTCGGTTACTTCATCGGGAAACGCTTCAACCTTTTCTTCGTTGTCAATCAAGTACTCATCCGTCATGTCAAAATAAGACGGAACATCCAATTCGCTGATCATCGCCTTCACTGATTGATAGCGTTTTGCCGGATCAATTTGCATCGCTTTCATAATCACGGCTTCCGTCTTCGGCGTAATTTTTTTATTCAGTTCCGAAGGTTTTACAAGCGGTTTTGTGGCGCGCAGGATGGACTCCGTGGGAATCTCGCCTGCAAGCAAATTATACATGGTTGCACCCAGCGAATATATATCGGGACAGGGCGAAAAGTTCTGCGTTCCCTCGCTGTCATACTGCTCAATTGAGGCAAATCCCTTGGAAAGCGTAAGCATGGTGGTGCTTGTCTCGTGTTGTTCGACGTCATAGCGTTTACTAACGCCAAAATCAATCAAACGGGCGTTGTTATTCTTGTCTATCAGGATATTGTTGGGTTTGATGTCCAAGTGAAGGATATTCTTTTGATGTACAAACTCAAGCGCTACGCCAATCTGATAGATATATTTGATGACCTTTGCTTCCGGAAGAACGCCGGCGGTATCCAACATTTGCTTCAGCGAAGAACCGGTTATATGCTCCATCGCAATATAAGCCGTATTGTTTTCCTCAAACACTTCCAGAACATTCACGATATAAGGATGATGAACATCCGAAAGGATGGTTGCTTCTTTTATCAGTTTCTCTTTGAATTTATCAAAAAGAACCTTTCCGGTTTCGGAATGAACCAGCACATTCGAACTACTTTCGTCGCGTGAACAGTAGTCCTTGAAAAAATATTCTTTGATGCAGATAGGGACATCTGTCTTCACCGTACCCAGTTGTCCTTTTACTCCTGTAGTCCAGACGCCTGAATATGTGATACTAAAACCGCCTTGGCCAATAACTTTGGTCAATTTGTATTTCCCATTCTGCAAATTATGTCCGCTTGCTAAGTACATAATCACTCTCCGTAATCAGGTTCATTCGCACAAAGGTACATCATTTATATGTAAATAGAAAGAAAAGAGAAAAGAAATTGCTTATAATTTTGTGAATTTTGAACATTCTGGATGGGCAGAACGTAAAAAGAGTAGTTGTCACGCGCTTTTTCAATGCAAGCCTCCACAATGGTATTTTTTATGCTTTCGGTTGTTCCGGTTCCTGAAAAAATACGGGAAAGAACCTCATTTTTAATACATTCCGTCACGCCATCCGTGCACATAAAGAGATAATCGCCCGGTCGAATATCGGTTAGTAACACTACGTCGGCCTCCGTCGGACAGCCTGTCCCTTGAATCGCGCGGAGTATCACATTTTTTTGGGGATGAGTGGTTGCTTCTTCGGGGGTAATCTGCCCCAGCTTCAGTAAAGAATTGACTAACGAATGGTCTTCGGTCTGATAGATAGCCTTCCCGCCGCGGAACTGATAGATGCGGCTGTCCCCGATATGCGCGATGGTGATGCCCGATTCGCCGATATAGGCCATTGTCAGCGTAGTCGCCATGCCCTTGGCTTCGGGGTGCGCGGCGATGTATTCGTCAAAACGGGTTTCGGTATATTGTACTGCTTTAGTGATCAATTCCTTGGTGGGATCGACACTGATAAAGGTAGAGAAGAATGTCTGAAAAGACTCGCAGGCCAGCGAACTGGCAATTTCTCCTTTTTCTGCTCCGCCTACGCCATCACAGACGATAAATAGCTTCTGCCCGGAAGTTACCCATTCGGACAAAGGAAAGATAGAATCTTCATTGTTCTGCCTTCCCCCTTTTTCGCTGATAGCGTAAGGACGTTCAAGTGTTATATTCATGGTTACAACCTTTTTCTATTCATTAAATCGAAGTACAGTATGCCCAATAACAATCTCATCATTATCTTTTAATATCATAATCTCTCCTTTTTCCATGTAATTTCCATTATACAAAGTCCGGTTCTTACTTTGATTATCCGAAAGCAAATGAATCACTCCGCCCTGGGCGTTTTTCTTCACTTCTATCCGTATATGACTTCGACTCATCAATTTATCTTCCGTCTCTATACAGATATTTGCCTCTGAAACAGATGCTTTCCGTCCAACAATAGAGATGCCTTCCAACAAACAAAATATCTGTTCCGGAGTATCTGCATTCCGGAGAACCATTAATTTACCACATTCTTTTTTTAGGGGCTGTAGGACTATCGTCTCAGTCTCAGAATGTTGTTCCCGCTTTTTCTCTAATAATGAAACAGATATTTCTTGCTTACATTTAGGACATTTAAAAGAGGATATCCCTTCCGGGATTTTCGTTTCATCTACTTTTAAACCAACCTTGCAATGTGGGCATTTGACAGGAATCATACCATAATTGAGACATCAGCATCATCCATTCCCGAGAAGATATCAATAATATCCGCATCGGAAGCTATTACCACATCGTCCGAAAGCGTGATGAAATCGGAGTCATGGATACTTTCGTCCAATATCACAAAATCAGCATTATAA
>JAISJX010000102.1 GCA_031261145.1 Tannerella sp. | reverse complement strand
TCATATTGACCGGTAATCGTTCCGCGTTCGATAACGGTAAACGGAAGTTTCAGCGTTTTTGACAACGATTCCGTATTTTCGATAGTAACCGCCAGAACGAACGCATTTTCATTGATTTTCTGATTCTCTTGCAACGCATTGGATAACGAAGGCAAATAGCTTTGCCCCGTTTTTAAAAAGGAAGACCAAAGCGTTGAAAAAGAATAAGCCCCTGTAACTTCGCCATTTAATATATCGGATGTAACGGTCAATTTTCGGCCGGACGAATGACTGGCCGCATTGATTTGCAGCGTATTTAAGTAGAAACTATCGGGCTGGGTAAGGAACGCAAGGTTCTCAACGGAGATATGTCCCTCGAAATTGTCCACACTATTCCCGGTGAAATCCGTTGTCATAGAAAGGGATAAGACGGGATTCTCATATTTATCGGTGAGATGCAACTTATCCGGCCGGAAATCCGTCAGGTTGATGGAGAAATTGGAAATCGAATTTTTTCCCTGATTCTTGAACAACCCTTCCGCATACAATTTGCCGTTCGGGTCATCGACTTCAATCGTCCCGTCAAATTCATTTTGCCGGAAATTTCCGGCAAGAAGGATATTTTCGTATTGATAACCATTATAATCAAACTGATTGATATTCGCCTGTATATTTCCTGAAAAAGAACCGTTTACAGGTATAGAAGTGTTGATCCCGGCATTGAAACGAACCATTCCATACGGGTTTCCATCATTGAATAAGTCATGGATAATCAGGTCGGAAGACTCTATCTGGCCTTTCATGTAATTTGCGATATTTTCAGCTTTATTCCGGCCAATCAACATATCTATTTTTAGCGATCCAATGTCTGAGTGGAGATTTCCGTAAGCGACTAAATGGTCGATAAAACCGGAAATTTCGCCACTGAAATGCAGGTTTCCCAACCGTACCAATGGCGCAGGCAAGACCTCCGGCTGTTCCCGGAAATGGTTGATGTAATCCGTTAAACCATCTGTTGTCAGATGAAATTCGCTGACTTTTCCGTAAAGATACGTTTCGTCTTTTCGGGTGATTCCTTTCAGATTCAATTTGCCGGTCAGTTCTAACGCATTGTTTTGTTGCTTCAACCTTAGTTTTTCCAACGTCAAGTCATTCATCGAACCGCTCGCATCGACCGACAACGTGATGTCGTCCGTAAAACTCTTAAATACAGGAATAAATGCTGCAAAATCCTGAAGGCGGATACGCGAAGGCTTCATTTGAAACTGGATGGGGGCTTGCGCCAGAGCCGGAGACAAACTGTCTATTTTATACTGAAGCGTTGCGCCTGCTATTTGTAGAGAGGTGTTAGGCAGATAAATAGAAAGATTACCGACCGACAGGCTATCCTGATTTCCGGCGATATTCATGGAAAGTTTGTTCAATTTGAATCCGGAGTGTTCTTCAAAACTCAATTTATTGATTTGTGCGTTCAAACTGTCTTTACCAAAGATTCTGACGGATATTTTCGCGTCCAGATTGCGGACTTGAATATGGTTGGCATCAAATTTCTGTTGAACGTCCGGTATGTTGGCGATATGGTAATTCACCTCGCCGTTACGGAGTTGGACAGTGTGTATTTGGAGATCGACGGTCGATTTGCGGCGGATCGTATCTTTCGACGCCAGCGCATCAATCAGGAATTGCAGATTCAATGGACTTTCAGGCGTATCCTTTTTCAGGTTCAGCGAAAAACCGAACAAGCGAACTGTCGTGAAAACCCATTGTTTTTTGAACAGGACAGGAAACAGTTTGAACCCCGCAGAGATGTGGTCGGCCCCAAACAGGGTTTCCCCATTGGGTTCATCGATTGACACATCTCTTATCGTCAGTCTGTTCAGCCAATCAAGATCGACATTTCCGACTTTTACAGGGCTATTTAGCATCTTTGTTAATTCGACGCTTGCCTTCGCTGCCAATTTTTCCTGAATGAACGGAATCTGAAATACCAATAGAGGCGCGAGATAGAAGATTCCGCACAGACAGAGAAGCGTAATTGTTATGTATTTTAATACTTTAATAGCTCGTTAATTTAGAATGTTCATACAAGCTGTTGAATAATAAAGAGATACGTGCTTCGTCATCAGATTATAACTCAAAAACCATCTTTTTAACCCTCAAAATTAAGAATTATCGCGATAGATTTCGTTATTTTGCACACTAAATTTCGTTAAGCAGGGCAAATCTGTTAAACGAAGGGATTACAGAAATAAAAAAAAGGAATGAATAAACTCATAGCAGGTATTGAATCATCATGCGACGATACGTCTTGCGTGGTTATCCGCGACGGCGTACTGTTGTCGAACGTCATTGCAAGTCAGGCGGTTCATGAGGCGTATGGCGGCGTTGTGCCGGAATTGGCGTCGCGGGCGCATCAACAGAATGTTATTCCGGTGGTTACGGAAGCAATCAAACGCGCCGGTATCCGGAAGGAAGAGTTGAGCGCGGTGGCGTTTACCCGCGGCCCCGGACTGTTGGGATCGCTGTTAGTAGGGACTTCTTTTGCCAAGGGGCTGGCTGTTTCGCTCGGCATTCCGATGATTGAAGTGAATCATTTGCAGGCGCATGTGTTAGCTCATTTCATTAAACAAAAGCCGGAAGATAATCATCATCCTGTTTTTCCGTTTCTATGTTTGTTGGTTTCGGGCGGTAATTCACAGATAATCAAAGTGAATGCGTATAACCGTATGGAAGTAATCGGACAAACGATTGATGATGCGGCGGGAGAGGCATTTGATAAGTGCGCCAAAGTGATGGGGTTAGGCTATCCGGGCGGGCCGGTGGTGAACCGTTTGGCGAATGAAGGGAATCCCAAAGCCTTTCGGTTCAGTAAACCTCACGTGCCGGGATACAATTATAGTTTCAGCGGACTGAAAACGTCCTTTTTATATACGTTGCGCGATGCGTTGAAGGACGAACCGGACTTTATCGAACAGCATAAAGCCGATTTGTGCGCTTCGTTGCAGGCAACAGTGATTGATATTCTGATGGATAAGTTGCGTAAAGCCGCTAAAGATTTGAATATAAATGAGGTGGCTGTAGCCGGAGGCGTCTCAGCCAATTCGGGATTGCGGGATGCTTTCCGCGAACATGCAGAACGGTTCGGATGGAACATTTACCTGCCACCCAACGCATTTACTACTGATAACGCCGCAATGGTCGCCATTACGGGGTATTATAAATACTTAGACAATGATTTTTGTTCAATGGATGCCGTTCCGTTTTCACGAGTGGAATTGTAACCGGTAAAAAGATAAAATATGGATGTTGAAATTATTACAATCGGAGATGAACTGTTGATTGGTCAAGTAATTGACAGTAATTCGGCATGGATAGGTAAACTGCTAAATGATAATGGTTTTAGGGTCGTTTATAAAACAACGGTCGGAGATGACGAAAACGATATAATCTCCGCAATTGACGCGGCAAATAATCGCGTCTCGGTTGTATTAGTCACGGGTGGACTTGGCCCGACGCGGGATGACATTACGTTACGGACGTTATGCCGCTATTTTGGTTGCCAATTGCATTTTTCGGAAGAGGTGTGCGCCCATATTGAGCGAATGTTCCATTTAAGCGGGCGCGAAATGAATGAACTGACACGTAATCAGGCGATGGTGCCCGACCAATGTACGGTTATCCAAAACGAGGCGGGTACGGCACCGTGCACATGGTTTGAACGCAATGGCTCTGTTTTGGTGTCAATGCCGGGCGTTCCCTCGGAGATGAAATGGCTGATGACCAATGAAGTATTGCCTCGTTTGAAAAAAACGTTTGGGAAAGATTTGTATATCCAACATCAGAGTTTTTTAGTGAGTGATTATACGGAATCGGCTTTGGCCATTCATTTGACTGATTTTGAAAATAATCTGCCGCCATTTGTCAAATTGGCTTACCTGCCGCAACTGGGTATGATGCGTTTGCGTCTTTCCACATATACCCGTCAGAGAGAGGAGGCTGTGCAGGCTCTTGCCGTTCTGCACAGGCAGTTAGAGGAATTATTGGGAGAGCATATTCTTGCGGATGAGGACAAAAATATTGAGATTATCGCCGGGGATCGGTTGCGTGCCCGTGGACTGACCATCGGTACGGCGGAGAGTTGTACGGGTGGAGCTATTGCGGCATTACTGACCTCCGTTGCAGGCAGTTCCGATTATTATAAGGGTAGTGTGGTATCCTATTCCAACAGCGTGAAAGAAAAGGTGTTGGGCGTATCGGCAGACGCTCTGCGGCACTATGGCGCCGTCAGCCGTGAAGTCGTGGAACAGATGGCTCGCGGCGCGTTGCAGGTGTTGGGATGCGATTGTGCGATTGCGACGTCAGGGATTGCCGGTCCCGGTGGCGGCACTCCTGAAAAACCGGTAGGAACCGTTTGGATAGCTGTGGCAAACCAGGATAAAACCGTTTCGTCGGAATATCATTTTGGCGCTCAGCGCGACCAGAATATTCAACGCGCGGTCAACAGGGGGTTATTGATGTTGCTACAATTTTTAATTGAGAATTGAGAATTAATTTTTGATGGGCGAACATCGAAATTCATCTGTTTGTAGTTTGTAACTCACGAAGGTTTTGCTACCTTTGTAGTCAAATTGAATATAAAATAGGTATGTGTATGAAAATCAGTTATTATTTATTAGGCTTAGTAGTGTGCCTGTTGCAATTATCGGGTACATTGAAAGAAAAAGAGGCTTCGCAGGATGGAGCCGGAGAATCGAAAGAATCGACTGCTGTTAAGGCAAGTCTGGAGGACGACGATAGAGGGTATATCGTAAAAGTGGGAGATATAGCGCCTGATTTTACGATTACGACTATCGCAGGTAAAACATTGAAACTGTCTGATTTGCGCGGAAAAGTAGTGATGCTGCAATTTACGGCAAGCTGGTGTGTCGTATGTCGTAGAGAAATGCCGTTTATTGAACGGGATATCTGGCAGAAACACAAGGGTAACGCGAATTTCGCTTTAATGGGCGTCGATCGCGACGAACCGAAGGACAAGGTAGAGCCTTATGTCAGCCAGATTGGAATAACCTATCCGATGGGGCTTGATCCGGGCGCAGATATTTTCGCCCTGTTTGCCGATCGGAAAGCCGGCGTTACGCGAAATGTGATTATTGACCGCGAGGGCAAGATAGTGATGCTGACGCGCCTGTATAACGAGGCGGAATTTGCCTCAATGTGCACAAAAATAGATGAGCTTTTGTCAAAAGACAAATAAGTTCTTCATTCATTGAATAGTATATTTTAAAAATAAATGATTATGAAAAATGTATTTCTTGGAATTGACCACCCTGCGATTGCGGCAGAGTGCGTGGAATCGCTGACCAAATGGTATTGTGATGTGTTAGGGTATGAGGTGTTTGCACGCACTGAAAGACCGGTTTATATTATCAAAGCGCCGGATGGTACGTATATTGAGATAATGCCGGTAGATGATTCGCCACGTCCGAACCGTTCGACTTGTACGCCGGGATGGTCGCATCTGGCTTTGAGAGTCAGTGATTTTGATGTGGCGGTAGCTGCGTTGGATGCGCATAATGTCACTTGGGAGGCTCCTGAATTTGAGGCTGTCGGCGGCGGACGTATCCGTAATTTCACTGATCCGGAAGGTAACCTTCTGCAAATCTTGCAACGTCCCTAAAAATTCCATAACGAAAAGATGCCTTTAAATTTACAAGAGAATCTGCCGGCCATTGAACTGCTGAAGAAAGAGCAAATATTCGTAATAGACTCATCACGAGCTTCTACGCAGGATATTCGTCCG
>JAISJX010000388.1 GCA_031261145.1 Tannerella sp. | reverse complement strand
GAAAAGTAAAAGTTATAATAAACAATAAATGAAACGACATGAAAAGAGTAAATTATGTAAAAGTTGTATCAAGTTTTTTGTATATATGGACAATTATATGTTTTGTAGCATGTAGTTCATCCAACCCTGTTTATAAGGATGCTTCGGCGCCAATTGAAAAACGAGTCAACGACCTGTTGTCGCGCATGACAATAGAAGAAAAAGCCGCTCAGTTGGATATGTTGTCGGCGCCCGACGTCTTGTCTAAAGAAGACAGGGTTGTACATTTTATAGATTCTATGTGTATCGGCTCTATTCATGATTTTTATCCGACAACGGTAACGGTGCCCAATGAACTGCAACGCAGGGCTGTAGAAAACAGTCGCTTGGGCATTCCACTCTTGTTTATCGAAGAAGGTCTTCACGGATATTGCGGTACCGGCTCCACCAATTTTCCGGTTCCCATCGGGAGCGCCAGTTCATGGGATACAACGCTGATGTATAATGTCGGACGGGTTATCGCAACGGAAGCCCGTGCACATGGCATTCACTTTTTACTTAATCCGAATCTTGATTTGGCGCGAGAACCACGTTGGGGACGCACAGAAGAAACGTATGGAGAAGACGTTTATCTCAATTCACGCATGGCTGTTAGTATGGTAAAGGGTATGCAGGGCGTCGATTTAAGAGATAATAATGCGGTTGCCGCTGAGCCGAAACATTTCGGTATTCATGGTATTCCCGAAAGCGGGAGCAATACGGGTCCTGCATTGATAGGAGAACGGGAAGCCCGCTCGACACATCTCTATGTTTTCGAGAAAGCGGTGCGCGAAGGAAAAGCGCGGGGCATCATGGCAGCCTATCACGATATTGACGGTGTCCCATGTATTTCAAGTGAATGGTTATTAACGGATTTGCTGAGAAAAGAATGGGGATTTGAGGGTATGGTCGTAACCGACTTGGGCGCTATTCGCCGTTTGACGGATATTCATTTTACTGCGGCAAACCCTAAAGATGCTATAACGCAAGCCATGACCGCCGGATTGGATATGCAGTTCTATGATTTTGACCACGATGTATTTCAGTCTGCTGTCGTAGAAGCCGTAAAAGACGGTTCATTGCCGGAAGCCAAATTAAACAGAGCGGTGTCTGCCGTTTTAAGGTTGAAATTTGAACTCGGTCTCTTTGAAAATCCTTATACGGACGAAACGCTTATCGGTAAGGTTTTACACAATGCAGAACATCAGGCGCTTGTTGCAGAAGCAGGTCGCAAATCAATTATTCTTTTGAAAAACGAAAACAAGACATTGCCCTTGAGCAAAAATATCAAAAAAATTGCTTTAATAGGTAATTTGGCTGATATTTCATCCGTAGGTGGTTATGGCCCACATGAATCAAGAGGCGTTACGGTTTATGAAGCCCTGAAAAAACGCTATGGGAACGATATACAAATCAATTATATTCAAACCGGAGTATCTAATCAATATACAACGGTTTCGAGCGCATGGCTATCCAATACGGTAAAACCATCGCAAGCGGGCGTTTATGCGGAATATTTCAATAATACCGATTTGTCCGGAAAACCTTCCTATTCAGCCATAGAAGAAAAACTTCAAGGGTATTGGCACAATCTAAGCCCTGCTCCGGGCATCAATCCTGATAATTTTTCAGTGCGATACAGCGGGTACCTTTCTGTTCCTTCAAGCGGAACTTATGAATTTTATCTTACTTCCGATGATTATGCCAAATTATACATCAATAATAATTTGCTTATTGACAATTGGAGTGATTCCCGTGGCAGTCAAGGCAAATCCCAAACAATTGCCTTGAGAGGAGGAGAAAAAATTTCTGTCAGGCTCGAATATGCGGAAATGTCCGGAAATGCCTCTGTGGAAGTAAGATGGCGGCTTACTGAATATGTAAACAATGCAGTATATAACAATAAGATAACTCAGGCTGTCGCCTCTTCGGATGTTGCAATTGTAGTAGTTGGCGAAACCGACCAAGAAACGGGTGAAGGAAGAGACCGCCAGAACTTGAATATGAAACAGATGGATATTGATATGTTGCAAGCGGTAGCGAAAGGCGGAAAACCGGTAGTGAGCATTCTTTTGAACGGGCGTCCGCTCGTGTTTACGCCGGTCGAAGAAAATTCAAACGCCATTCTGGAAGCATGGTTCCCCGGTGAAGACGGTGGAAACGCTATTGTTGATGTACTTTTCGGCGATTATAATCCATCCGGAAAACTAACTATCAGTATTCCGAAATCTCAGGGACAATTGCCGATATATTATTCAAAAAAACCGTCTTCTCATCGTCAATATACTGATGGCAACGGCGAGCCGCTGTTTCCGTTCGGACATGGGTTAAGTTATTCCGCTTTTGAATACGGCAACTTGAGCATTACACCGGAAAATCCCACTGTCAAAGATAATATTACGGTAACACTCGATGTGAAAAATACCGGTAAAGTGGATGGTACGGAAACTGTACAACTTTATGTGCGAGATTTGATAGGAAGTGTCGCTACGCCCATCAAAGCGCTTAAAGGATTCTCACAGATATATCTGAAAGCGGGCGAAACCCAAAAAGTAACAATGACCGTTACACCGGAAGAGCACCTTTGGCTGATTAACTTAGATATGAAGCGCGTTGTAGAATCCGGTGAATTTGAATTTATGACAGGAAGTTCTTCTTCCGATATTCGGTTGAAGCAAATAATTAATCTGAAATAAGTAGATTAAATAAATGACGGAGGGCGGTTTGAATCCCGCTTCCGTTGATATAAAGAATGGGACAGTACAAGCCCCATAGAGGGCGTTCCTTTGATAACCCCGTACAAGCGGAGTGCAGTGCGGAGGATATGGATGTTATCCGTCTAAAACCCCGCATGGGGTTCCCCTTATGCCACGCTTCGGTGAGGGTAACTCCTTCTGAGTTCTCGTCGTACCTCAAGGACGGGTTGCGTCGAAGTTCGACGACGGGCGGTGTCACGCCTCAACAACGCGAAAGTATGATATATTGTTACATAATTATAAATAGAAAAAGACGGCAAAATATTTACCATCAACACCCTTGGCAATTCGCCGGAAAATGTTTACATCCAATCGGCTAAACTGAACGGGAAACCGCTGAATCGCTCATGGCTCGC
>JAISJX010000344.1 GCA_031261145.1 Tannerella sp. | reverse complement strand
ATGTTCAGCAAGGTGGATTTTCCGCAGCCCGAAGGCCCCATAATCGAAAGAAATTCACCCTTGTTGACTTCCAGGTTTACGTTCTCCAACGCTACCGTTTCAATCTCTTTCGTACGGTAGATTTTCTCTAAATTTGCTAACTTAATCATGACTTTATTTATTTTTAGGTACACGGTGCAAAAGTGCACCGTGCACGATTTATATATTCTGTTGTTAGCGCCATGCACCGTTTACCGTGCACCGCGCACCAAAATTACTCATAATGCAATGCTTCCGCCGGCGCTATCCGGCTCGTTTTCTGTACAGGGAACCAGATGCCGAGGCATATCATGGCGCCCATAAGCAGGTAAGCGCCGCCAAAGGTTATCAGGAAACGAAGGGCGGAGTATGCCTGGCGGTATGTATCAAGCATATCTGCAAAATACATATTGGCTATAAAGAACAGGATAAGAGGCGCGGTAAGCATCAGGATGCAAAGCCCCTCGCTATACTGGTACATTTTCAGGGTAAACCGGTTTGCCCCCAAAGCCATTCGTATGCCGCTTTCGCCGCGACGGTGCTGGGTGCGCAGCCAGAACGTCCCGATGATTCCGAAGAAGACATTGACCAGCAGGAAGGCCATCAGTGAAAATTGCTTGCTCGCTTCGTCGTTAAAACCCTTCAACTGGTCGTTGCGGTCTTCGCTGACCGGGCGTACGCCATAGACGTAGAGGTTATTCACCGTCAGCCGTCCGCCCATTTCCTCCAAGAGGCTGTTCATATCGCTTGCCGACATCGGTTGCTTCATGCGAACACACAACTGGGCGTCTTCCGCTCCATATTTGGTTATAAAATCATTGAGCGCAGCGCCTGTCAGGAACTTGAAGATACAAGGTTCGCTCCGGCTATAATCATTCCCCCGGATGGGAGCGCTTACAGCAGATACGGTAAATACCTCTTCGGAATTTTCGTCAAATTTCACCTGCCTGCCGACGCCCTGCAAGCCCGGGAAAAATCGCTTCTCCATATCAACCGATATAATTACGGAATTTTGCTTCTCTGCCAACGAGGGAGCGATTGCATTCCCGTTCACATCCTTCACACGGAAAACATCGAGATATTCAGGCGACACGTGAAATATCTGAAAGGACTGCTCATGAAGTTTGGAAGTATCACCATCCATTGGAAAGACATTCAACCAAAAGGTTCCCTGACTGTAGGGCGTAGCGTAGTACGCTACACTGACATTCTCCACCGCAGGATGTTGGCGTATATTATCCATCAGCTTGCGCATGTCTTCCGGCCCCGTTTCTACATTATTGATATCCTCTACAAAAAGAGGCGCCTCCGGATTATAGTAGTTGAGTTTGAACTGCCAGGTATTCGTTATATCATATCCTAAAGGAGCATAATAGGTTCGAATATCTACATACAGACTATCCAGCATAATCCAAAGAACAGCTACCGCCACGACCAATTCGGCAAATATCCAGCCGTTGGTCTTCCGTTGTGTCCATATTATTTTTAAAAGATGCTTTATCATATCCTTTTCCTCCTATTCTTCTTTAAGTGTATTGACTATTTGTTGACGCGAGATTTGCAGCGCCGGTATGCCCGAACTCAGCACGTTGAGCAGTAAGCAAAGCAAGAGAGCGGCCGCAAACAATCCGGGTTTGAACAGCATATCGACCGTAAACACGGCTTCGTAACTAAAGAGGAATCCCCGTCCTGCGAACAGGAAGAGGAATGCCAGGCCAATCCCTATGACCCCGCCGATAAGGGTGATCACCAAGTTTTCATACAGGATTTGCTTCATCAGTTCACCCCGCGTAGCTCCGAAGGCTTTGCGCAGGCCAATCTCCGAGCTGCGTTTCTGCACCGACGACTGAATGACACCCGTAAGGTTCAGCGCCGGTATAAGCAGCAGGAACAGCAGCAATGCGCCGGTCTTTGCCAGATAATCGCTCATCTCTACCTTGCGGAAAGGGCGCGTACCCATAGAGATGTCCAACTGAGTATGGGGTTGGGTCTTAAATTCGAGGCGTTCGTCCACTTTTCCCGCATTGTATTGATCCACCCGTTGAGTCAGTTCGCGACGGATAGTCTCAAAATCGGAGGCCGTACGGGCTAACAGTATGGCTGCAAAAGGGCCAGAGATGCCTTCGTGGTAGCGGGTGGTCAACAGTTGGGGATTGGTAGTATAGGGTATCCATACATCTGCACAGGCTTGCTCGGATACTTTGCTGACATCTTTCACTACCCCAGCCAGGGTATATGTGGTGAAGTCGATAAGGACAGTTCGCCCTGTCACATCGCCGGTTCCGAACAATTCCCGCGCCACCTTTTCCGTGATGACTGCCCGGGCGATACCGGATTGAAAATCGCTGTCCGTGAAAGGAGCGCCCTGAAGGAAACGAAAGTCGAAGACCTTCCAAAAGCCGGCATCGGTATATTTTATTTGATATTCCTTATACATCGTGCGCCCCGGAAGGGAAATAGCTTTGCTTCTCCTCGTGTAAACGGTCACAGCCTCAGGGCTTGGAAGCAAATAGATACATTCCTTCGCGACTTCAACCGACATGGAGCTACGGTTGGTGCCTCCACCAACTATAGCTACGGCATCTGTTCCCAGAAGATACATCATGCGGTTCCGGTTCGATTCCGGCGAAAACCCCGCCGTATGAATCTGGAACACCAGCACCAGCACTAAAATCATGGAAATGGAAAGAGCCGTCCCCAGGATAGAGATAACACTCACTAAAGGATTTTCCTTCAGCATCTGTAGAGCTTGTTTGAAATACTGCTTTATCATAATCACTTATTATTTATTTATTCATAATGTAACGCTTCCGCCGGCGCTATCCGGCTTGTTTTCTGTACAGGGAACCAGATGCCGAGGCAGATCATGGCGCCCATGATAAGGTAGGTTCCGCCGAATGTTGCCAGGAAGCGGAGGAGGGTGTATGCCTGACGGTATGTATCAAGCATATCCATAGCCTGCATATTAATCATAAACAGCAGGGTAAATGGCAGGGTGAGCAACAGGAGGCAAAGCCCTTCGCCATACAGTCCCGCTTTCAGTGTAAACCGGTTAGCTCCCAAAGCTATCCGTATGCCGGTTTCGCCCCGCCGGTGCTGTGTGCGCAGCCAGAACGTGCCGATAATCCCGAAGAAGACATTGACTAACAGGAATCCCATCACGACGCTTCGTTTAATCCGGTCGGCTTCCCGGTTCTTCAGCAACTGCTTCCTGATGTCGGCAATGGCGCGTACGCCATAGACATTGAGGTTATTGACCGTGAGGCGGTCTCCCATCTCCTCTAAGAAGTTATTCATTTCGTTTTGCGAGAGAGTTTGTTTCATGCGAACACAGAGTTCGGCCTGATCGGCGCCAAAACTCTCTATTAAACTATTTAACTGGCTATCTGTTGCTACTGTATAAAAAGCAGGGGCGCTTTTCACAAATTCGTCTGTACGGATAGGAGTTGAAACAGCCGCAATGAGCATTTCTTCTCCTCCATGTTCGTAGCGAATTTTCCTGCCGCGACCGGATTGATCATGAAAAAATTCCTTTTCCATATCTTTAGTGATAACAATAGGATTAACCAACCCTTCGAGTTGAGCCGTAATCGAATTTCCCTCCACATCCTTTACACTGAACACATCGAAATATTCCTTTGTTACGCGCCTTACCTGAAAGCTCTCTTGAGATGCCAGAAGGGTATCTCCATCTACAGGACGGATGTTTACCCAGGAATTGCCAAACGAATAAGGGCAGGAATAATACGTGATGCAGACAGCATCTACCATTGGATTTTGGCGTATCTGTGAGGTTAATTGCAGGAGGTCGCTTGCCGGGTCGGAGGTATAAGCCTCTTCCGGCACGTAGGCGGGCGATTGAGGATTGAGTTTGCTAAGCTTGAATCGCCATGTATTCGTTATATCATACCCCAAAGGCGAATAGTAGGTGCGCAAATCTACATACGAAATATCGGCCAAAAGCCACAGCACACAGAGAACCAAAACCAGTTCGGCATATATCCAGCCGTTGCTTTTGCGTTGCGCCCAAATTATTTTCAAAATTTGTTTTATCATTTTATTCGGTTTTATCAAGTGATTATTCTGCATCCTTTAATGCTTCTACAATATTCCGGCGGGAGATGCGTATCGCCGGAACGCCTGCACTCAGTACATTAAGCGCCAGCACAAAGAAAAGCGCTGCAACAAACAACTCCGGTTTAAACAGCATTTCCGCAGTAAAGACCGTTTCATCCGTCAGCATAAACGATTTGCAGACGGGAAGCAGGATGAAAGAGAGCGCCAGCCCGGACAGCCCGCCAATCAGCGTAGTCAGCATATTTTCGGCTATGATTTGCCCGACTAATGTCCGGTACGTAGCCCCGAACGCTTTCCGAATCCCTATCTCAGCCCGCCGTTTCTGCACGGACGATTGAATCGTTCCCGTCAGGTTCAGCGCCGGCACAAGGAGCAAGAACAACAGCAGGAAGCCCATACCCAGGAAATAGTCCGACAAAGCCACTTTCCTGAATCCGTTTGAACCGGCAGCTATATCCATTTGGGTAATGGGATTATTCATGAAACTAACTTTCATATCGCGTTTACTCCCGTTGTATCTTTCGGTCGTTTGGCTCAGTTCTTCTTTTATTTTCTCAAAATCAGAGGCGCTATGTGCCAGTATCATTGTACTAAAGCTGCCGCTTATGCCTTCGTGATACGGATTCTCCATTAAAGCGGCATTGGTAGTATAGGGAATCCAGACCTCTGCATAAGCATGTTGAGCAGCCGTACTGACCGGCTCAACGATACCGGCAACGGTATAGGAGGTATAATCCAAAACAAGGGTTTGCCCGATGGCATCGTCGGTTCCAAACAGTTGGGTAGCCACCTCGCTTGTTATGACGGCTCTCGGAATAGCGGACTGGAAATCGGCTTCCGTAAAAGGTTGTCCATGCAGGAACGTAAAATCAAATATGTTCCAGAATCCGGCGTCGGTATAGGTTACTTGATACTCTTTGAATAGCCTCTTGGCAGGAAGTGAGATGGGGCGCGTATCCGAACGAATCCCTGTTACTGCCTGAGGGACTTGGAGCGAATAAAAACACGCTTTAATTACCTCGGCAGACATCTGGCCGTTATTCGAATTGTTTTCACCATACGCCCGTGTACCGGATACGAACAGCATACGGTTCCGGTGTGATTCGGGTTTGTACTCGGCTACATTAATCCGGAAGACGAGCACAATCACCATAATCATCGAAATGGACAAGGCCGTCCCCACAATAGAGATAACACTCACCAAAGGGTTCTCCCTCAGCATCTGTAGAGCTTGTTTGAAATACTGCTTTATCATTCTATTTAATCTTTAGCTTATTCTTTCCCTGATAATTCACCATATCCGAAACAACGACTTCATCGCCCGGTTGCAGACCGCTCACTACTTCCACGTACTCGAAATTACTGTCGCCCAATATCACCTTGCGTTTCAGCAACTGGTCGCCATTGACGACAAACAGTTCGTATTCGCCTTTTCCCACATAATAAGATGTATTGGCAATGCGCAGTACATCTTCCTTGATGGCATTCATTACATATACGTCGGTTTTCAGGCCGGAGCGGAGACGGGGATGGTTGTCTTCGTCTATACGGACGGTGAAGGAAATCACTCCGTTGCGCGACAGGGGCGTCACGTCGCTGACCATTCCGTTCAGTTTGTCGCTGCCGATTTTCACTACGGCGCGGCTTCCCACGGCAATGCGGTCGCCGTAGGAATCGGCAATCTCGCCATCCACTTTGAAATGCGACAGGTCGGAAACAATAGCAACCCTGCTCCCCTGCCCTATCTGTGCGCCTATTTCGTTGTTCACATACGTAAGAACGGCTTTGCGTGGCGAACGAATCTGTGCATCTTCCAGCGTCCGCTTCATCTCGGCCATACTTTTACGGAAAATAGCAAATTCCAACTCTTTCACTTTCAGGTCTGCTTCGGCTAAAGCCTTTTCATTTTGGTATTTCTGTTCGTCTTCGCTCAACTGAAGCTGCCCGACATTGTAGCTCAACTCCACCTGACGCACTTTGTCGGTCGTACCGGCGCCGAGGCTGTCTAAATAGTGCTCGTTACGAAGTTCCACCTCTTTGCGGTTCAGCTCCATACGGGATACTTTCAGTCTCATTTCCATCTCAGAGAGTTTGCTGCGGTTCGTCACGCGCAATTGTTCCAACTGGAGTTGCTTCATCATTTCTTCGTCCAACAGTTTCTTGTAATCGGTTTCGGCCGACTGCAAATCCAACCGCAGGATAGGCGTACCCTCATCCACAACATCGCCGCCCTTCTTATAAACCTCCACAATGCGGGATTGGATGGGCGAATTGATAATCTCCTCAAAAGCCGGTACCACCTTGCCGGAGGCATTCACCGAAACCTCAATCAACCCCTTATCCACGATCGATAAATGAAGGTCTTTCCGGTTCAGGCTTGTTTGCATCAGCGATATCACCAACGTTATCCCTGCCACTGCCGCCCCGGCTCCGAGTCCGATTCGGATGATTTGCCGGCGCAATTCTTTTCTTTTTACTTCTTTCGGTATTTCCCGATCCATAGTCGTATTCTTTTTACGATACATACTAACAAAGTTCGTGCCAAAAATACAAATTGCTGATTATGAATGGATGTTCGTTTTCAAAAGTGTTCGTTTTCGGACAGTGTGTTCGAAATCGAACACCGGGCTGTCCGGACGATGTTAGCCTTTCGCTTTCCGTCCGGGGACAATTCGGTGAAAATGCTGCGCTACGGAGATCGTTTTGTTCTTTGAATCGGGTAAAAATGAGGTTTCTATTCATTCCAAAACAGCGATTTTAATGTACCGGCCCTGAACGATTACAAATAAATAACAAAAAACCTCCTGCTTTTTCGGGAAAAGATACTTACCTTTGTCGAAATAAATTTTTAGTCAGATGAAAAGAACATTCATTTTGTTGTGCCTGATAATGGGAATCCTGAGGATGGAAGGACAACGTTCGTATCAATTCGAATCACCGGACAGGTTGTTTCTGGAAGGCAAAGAATTTTTCGACTTGCGGAACTATCCCGGTTGCGTCGATAAACTTAACGCTTTCAAAGGGCAATCCGCGAATAAGGATTTGATTCAGGAAGCGGATTACATGTTGGCGTATATCGTTTTTTTACAAGGACATAAAGACGCCGTCAATGTGCTGGAACAGTATCTGAACACATATCCCGATACACGCCATCAAAACGAGGTGTGTTTTCTGCTCGGCTCCGCTTATTTTGCGGAAGGTCAGTATGAATCGGCTATCGAATGGCTGAATAAATCGAATATCGATTTGCTCAGTCTGGAAGAGCAGGAAGCCTACGCTTTCCGTTTGGCCTTCTCGCTGCTGCAAACGGGAGACGCGAAAACTGCACGCGGTTATTTTGCAAGGGTTCAGCAGATTGGAACGACTTACCGCGAAGCCGCTTCTTACTATGTGGCTTATATTGACTACACGACGGGCGATTACACAACTGCGATGAATGAATTTCTCCAACTGAAAGATAACCCGCTATACCGCGAACAGTCACTTTATTATATCGCCCAGATTTACTATATGCAAGGCAAATACGATAAAGTAATCACCGGCGGCGAAGAATTGCTGGAGGCTTACCCGAACAGTATAAACAATGTGGAGATATACCGGATATTGGGAAATGCGTACTTTCACCAGGGCGATCAGGCGAAAGCGATCACCATGCTGCAAAATTATGTTGATGAGGCGGACGAACCGTTACGGGGAGACCTCTATCTGTTAGGCGTTTGCTATTATAATAAAGGAAATTACAAAAAAGCGATCGAGTCGTTTTCCGAAACCGTCCACGCAGAAGATGCGACGACGCAGAACGCTTATATGTACCTCGGACAGAGCTACCTGAAACTCAATGACAAGAACAATGCCCGCATGGCCTTTGAACTGGCTGCGACGACGACGTTCGACAAACAAATACAGGAAGCGGCCATGTACAACTACGCCCTGATTATCCACGAGACTTCGTTTTCGGGATTCGGGGAGTCGGTCACGATTTTTGAGGATTTTCTGAATAACTTCCCGCAGTCGCAATATGCAGACCGGGTAAATGACTACCTTGTGGAAATCTACCTGACTACCAAAAACTACGATGCGGCATTGACCTCTATCAACAAGATTCACCAGCCAAATGCCAAAATCTATTCGGCCAAGCAAAACATCATATTCCAATTAGGAACAAAAGCCTTCACCGATCAGAATCAGGAAGATGCGATTGAGTATTTCACGCAGGCCATCACGATGGGACATTACGATCCGGAAATTCAAGAGGAAGCCCGTTTCTGGCGGGGCGAATCGTATTACCGCACCAATAATTTCAACCAGGCGGTTTCCGATTATCAATCATACCTGCGACAAGCGCAATCGCATTCGACCGAAACGTATGCCTTGGCCAATTATAATCTGGGATACAGCTTTTTCAAGCTACAGGATTACGGTCAGGCGTTGAGTACGTTCCGTCAATATGTCAATTTGGAAAGAAATTCATCTGCCGCCTCGTATGCGGACGCTTACAACCGGATCGGGGACTGCCTGTTCTATAACCGCCAGTTCTCCGCCGCCGAAGAAAACTATTCAAAAGCGGCCTCCCTGCAACCGTCCTCCGGCGATTACGCCACTTACCAGAAAGGATTTGTGCTGGGGTTGCAAAAAGATTACCAGGGGAAAATCAATATGATGGAGCAACTCATCCGCAATTATCCCGAATCGCAGTACATCGTCAATGCACTCTATGAGAAAGGACGTACGTATGTGCTTCTGGAAAACTACAATATGGCGGAGAATGACTTCAATCAACTGATTGGCCGATCGCCGCAGAGCAGTCTGGCACGCAAAGCCGGTCTTCAGTTAGGACTGCTTTATTACAACAGCAACCGGCCGGAAAAAGCCGTAAGCGCTTATAAACAGGTTATAAGTAACTTCCCGGGCAGCGAAGAAGCCGTCACGGCCATACAAGACCTGAAATCAGTCTATGTCGATATGAACGACGTCGCTTCGTATGCGGCCTACGTCAATTCGCTCGGTGGTAATATTCATTTTGAAGTAAGCGAACAGGATTCGCTGACCTACTTCGCGGCTGAGAAACAGTTCCTTCGCGGCGACAACGAAGATGCGGCGCGCAGAAGCCTGCGGAATTACCTGAGTTCCTTCCCTCATGGCGCATTTAGCTCGAATGCAAACTATTATCTGGGAACCATCGCTTTCTCGAAGAAAGAATACGCGGAAGCGAAACAACAGTACGAAGATGTGATTTCAAGCGGCGACACGCGATTTATAGAAGATGCGTGGGCGCGTAAAGCCGAAATCGAATATGTAACAAAGGATTATGCGGCTGCGATGAAAAGTTTCAAACAACTGCAATCCATCGCCGAATCGACCGATAATCGCGAAGCGGCCAAGTTGGGTCTGATGCGTTGCGCACAATTCACCAACCAACATGCCGAGGCGCTGGATGCGGCCAACGAATTGCTGAAAAATGCGAAGCTATCGCCGGAAATTGCGACCGAAGCCCGCTACCTGCGCGCCAAATCGCACATCGCACTGAAAGAAGATTCCAAAGCCGAAGCAGATTTGCAGACCTTGAGCAAAGACACGCGGACAGTCTATGGCGCCGAATCGAAATATCTGTTAGCGAAATACTACTATGATAAAAATGAAACGGATAAAGCCGAAAAAGAACTGATGGATTTCATCCAGAAAGGGACGACTCATCAATACTGGCTGGCGCGGGGTTTCATCCTCCTGTCGGACGTTTATATCCGTAAAGGAGATGATTTTCAGGCACGTCAATATCTGACGAGCTTACAGAAAAACTACAAGGGTAAAGATGATATTACCGGTATGATAGAAGAACGATTAGGTAAACTAAAGAAATAAACGTAATGAGAACGAATAAGATAAAAGTTTTGACTGTAGTGACTTTGCTGGGCTGCGGTTTCGTTGTAAACGCACAGGAAGATAATAAGTTGTCTCGCGAAATGACGTTGGAGCGCGAATACGACCCGACTGTTCAGGATGCAAACAAGGTGAACCGGCTCCCGGAAGTGAAAGAACCCGTGGTGACGAAACGCCCGATTGACTATTCTCCTTTTACCATCGCTACCGACCCGAAAAAAGAAATCACGCTGTTGCCGTCCGGCGATATCATGACGGAGATTCCTTATAACAAACGCCGCGGGTATTTCCATTTCGGCGGCGGCATGTTTATGAACTTGAACGGTGATTTGGGATACCATCTCCTGGATGATGCGTCGAATAAACTCAACCTCTTTTTCACGCACCATTCGACCAACGGAAATGTGGACTTCTCCGGAACAGACGCATATCTTTCCGACCAAACAACAGGATTGCCGGAAAAGCAGAAAGCCAAATTGAACGACAATCTCGGAGGGCTTGGCTTCCTCCATCTCTTTGACAAAAGCGCCCTGCATCTGGGAGCCAACTACGGCTATACGGCATTTAATTATTACGGGGCGCCCCTGTATTTAATCAACCCTTACTCTTCCGTTGGAGTATCGGACAGTTTGCTTGACCGCGAGACCAATCAGGTCAATCAAACGCTTCGCGCCTACGGGGGCATCCAGTCGAAGGAGGGCGTCAAGACCGGCTACCTGCTGGACTTTGAATGGCTCAACTTCTCCC